>JAZDOF010000816.1:0-9551 GCA_043799015.1 Pseudomonadota bacterium
CGCTGGATTTTTGCCGTATGGCAGCAAGCCTTTCTTCAATCTCAAGCATGTTCTTCCTCCTCGTTTGGAAGAGCTGGACTTCCAATATATGCTCTTCCTTCCAACCATTTGTTATACGCTGCAAATCCCTGCTCGTCCACAGCTTCCAATGCCTCATCCATAATTTTTAATCGAGAATCGAGGTTGTCCATGAAATGCACAAGCACGGCCTCTCGAGTAAAAGGTCTTGTGGGGGATCCGAACTCCGCCTCTCCATGGTGCGAAAGAAGGATGTGTTCCAGTTCCAGCAGCCGGGCACGATCCGAAAAGTTCATCTCCAGCGCGATTTCCCTGACCATATGAACGCCAAGGATCAAGTGTCCGATCAGCCGCCCTTCAACGGATCGGCCGGCGCCTGTGGAGGAGAGTTCGAATATCTTACCGATATCATGAAGAATCGCACCGGCCAGGGCAAGACTGCGGTTGATGCCCTCGTCAAGATCGAGAATCGCTTCAACCTTCCTTTTCACGGCAACCATGTGCTCGACCAGTCCGCCTCGGTAGGCATGGTGCACCATCCTGGCGGCCGGAAATATCTTGATGGGTTGTTCGTGTCGGTCCAGTATTTCGCCGACCAATTCGGCCAGGTCGCTAGATTCGAGGGAACGGGCCGTGTCTCTCAGTTCTTTGAAGAGCACGTCCGGGTCCTGTTTGGAACAACGGAATATTTTATCGACGTCCGCCACTTCCTCGATTTCGGCCTTACGGATCTTGTCCACAACAAGCTGGTTCTTGTCTCGGTAAGTGTCAACCCGCCCCGAAATGCGGACTATATCGCCGGGTGCGAAATCCGTCCCCCATTTCTTTATCGTGTCGGACCAGGCTTTTCCGGCGAGGGTCCCCGTGGAATCACCAAGAGTGAGATCAAGGTAATCCTGCCCCGACCTAGTCTTACGAAGCTCCTTGGATCGCAATTCGAAGTACTGAAACACGGAATCACCGTTCTTAAGATCTTTGATGAAGGTATGTGACGGTGCTCCGTCCGATGTATTCATCCGGAATCCTCTCCTCAGCGTTGGGCGATCTTCCACGACGGCCCGAAGCGCCGGCTAGAACTACATGGGGCGCTTCCGGTAGCTGATTCGCGTGGCCTTCTGGCGGTCGTCCTGACGACCCAAGGCATCCAGGCAGCGATCCACGAGCCCATCCACATCCACCTTTTTCCCCCCGTGGAGAACGGAGTAAATCTCACCGAGGATCGGGGGATGAAAGCCCCTCTGGGCAGCCATCCTTTGGGCAAAGCGCGTCGCGTCGAAACCCTCAACCGCCAGCATCTTCTTGCGATACTGATCGAGAAGGACTCGAGCGGGAAGATACTTGCCGTGCTTTTCGTCAAGGGCGGCCAAGTCGCGACCGAAGCGTGCGGAGCGTCCGCCTCTGCAAGTAGCCAACAGATCGGCCATCCACACTTGACTTTCCGCGTCGAATGTCTCGGGAGCCGCTCCCAACAACAGCCCGAACTGTCTGATCTCCGCCGTTGCCAGGGTCGCGTAGGTTGCCAGAAAGTTTTCGGGAACTACTTTCGACCCTTCCAGAATCCCGAACCCTATAGCGTACACGTTTTTCAACGCGGCGGCTATGGTAGTGCCTATAATATCAGGCGAATAGACAACCCTGAACTTAGGCGTTTCAATAAGTGTCCGTAAACGCTCGAAAGTAGACCATTCCTCACATGCGATCTGAGTGACCCCTGCACCTCCGCAGGCTATTTCATGGGCCAGGTTGGCCCCGGATAGGATACTTATGTGCATCCTCTTTCCGATCCGCTCCATCTCCTCTCTCATGGTTTGGCACGGCAACAGCCCCGTCTCGGGGATGAATCCCTTGGTCGCCACAACCAGATCACAGCCGTCGGGAGCGAGCTCCAGTATTCGGGTAACCGTGGAATAGAAGTACTTACTCGGGGGCACGAGGAGAATCAGTGACGTGTCCCGAATGGCGGCCATCAGGTCGGCCTCGGGCCTCACGGACCTAGGGAGCGGGATGTCCTTAAAATGCCAGGGATGCCGGCCGTCCACGGTCAACTTCTCGATGAGGTCTTCCCTAGAATCATACAACACCAACGAATGTTCGGCCAATTCGGGCTTTCGTAGCAGGTTTGCGCCGATGTGCAGCGCCAAAGTGTAGCCCCAGACGCCGGCGTTAATGACCGTCATGGAATTACGGCCGCTCAAGGGATAGATCCTTCTATCTCCATGATAACCGTAATACTGCAATATGGCGGCGTTCTTAGGATAATAGCGTCTGTTCCAGAGCGACCGGCCGAGTGCCCCACGCTCCATCAGGATCTTCTTGCCCTCTTGGATGGCTTCCGGCAGGTCCGAATCGATTGAGGGGTGGAACGGGGGCTCTCTGTGGTATCTCGTCCTAAAAAATGCCCGGGTATTGTCGACTTCCTTGGCTACCCTGTTTCTCAAAGTCTGCATGTCGCAGCGATCCATGCCTTGGATAGCCCCTGCCACCATATGGCTGGGGTGAATCAGCTTGTTTCGAGCTATTTCTTCAATCGCCCGGTGGGCTATGCGCTGTTGCGTAAGGGAGCCGTTATCCGTCAGTTCAAAGGGTTCACAGATGTTTACGCAGACCTCTCCAAACACTTTCTCCATGGAGCGAAAGACGCTATGAGCGCCGCCGGTGTGAAACAACCGCGGAATCAAGGAAGCCCAATTCCTTGGGAACACCGACAGAGTAGGGAACAGCGTGGACACGCTCAAGTCGCGGTCCTCGGGAATGATGGCGTACGAAATGGCCACAGGGACTACGAGGGCCTTGCCGACGGCCTTGACGGAGGCCAACAACCCGTGAGGCACGTAGGGCTCACGAAGGATGCCGTCGCGTGCCCTTACCGTGTAGCGGCTGGTCCGCGCAAACAGGGTTTGAGCCGGTCCCATGCCGGCCACCGCCGCTGAAAACCAGGTATAGGCTCGATGTTGCACTTCTGAAAACGTCTTAGGTACGTCTATATACCGAAGGCCTTTCAGCCAATTGGAGAGCCAGCCGGTGGTAATGGACCCGGAAACGTGCATCACGGGCGCGTGAAGGTCGAGGCCGGACAAGGATCTAGCGACAACCGGGTAGTCATAGTAAGACGAATGCCCTACAAAAAAGAAAAGCGGTCCGCTATAGCCCCGGATCCGTTCACGCACCTCGTCGGGTACCGACGGCGAGATATCGCGGAAAAGCGTGTCAACCAGGAAATGCAGCATGGAAGAAACAGGGCCGAAGGACTCGGCGTCGTGCCGGACTTCGTAGGCGGCCAGAGCCATCTCCAACTCACTGCGGTCGCCCTTCGGTTCGATGGTTTCGGCAAACCGAAGCGCTTGGGCGCGAAGCGCGGATGAATCAAGTTGTTCAATAACCGCAGGGGGTTGAGACCGGGCGAATTCAATGTATGGGGGATAGGAGCGAAACAACTTGATAGTTCGACGTAGACCCATGTTAACCGCCTCGGCCGGAAAAACCGGCGTCGATCTTGGATTATCGCAGGGCGAAAAGAAGCCTCTCCCCTAAAGTCCATCCCCGTTTACACACAACTACGGATTGGGATTCGCGGCCGCCGGGCGGGGAATGCGGCCGCGCGCCGAATAGTAGGCCGATTCGCGTCAAGAAAATGCTTACTACTCAACCAAACCGGTGGCCGGGTTTTCCGGCTTCCTCGAGGGCCCTCTCGGGGCCGCTCGCGACGGAGGGGGGGGTGGGGCCGGGAGCATATTGGAGGAAGGCGGCTGAGGCTGGATCGCGGGAACCGATCCTGCCGGCCTCGGAGGAGCGGTGGGCTGAGCCGGCGCCGTTGTCGTGGGCCTCGGCGGGGCTTCCGCCTCGGTCTCGTCTTCCTGTTCCTGTCGTGGGGCCGGGCCGACCGCTGATGGAGTCGCAGGGGCCGCCGACTCGGTCCGAGCAAACTTTATGGACACAAGCGCCTCGTTGAACGCTTGGTGAAATTTCTCCATACTGTTGGACGGGGCTAGGCATGAAATGCGCAAGAGGGTCTGGTCATGTTTGTAGAAAACGATGACGATGTCCATCCAGATATTGAGCTTGTCCTCCAGGGCTTGAATGAAGAAGAAATAAGCACCCGGCACATCACACTTGAACTCCCCTTCATCCATAATGCGAATAACTTGGTCCTTAGCATTGGCCGGTTTACCCGACCTTGTTTGTAGGTCCTTTATTCCGTTACGCATCTCCGTGAGGAAAACCTCGATCGGGTCCTTGACCGGATTATGTGCCGCCACATGTATTCTGGGCCTAAAGTTTTCCACGAGGTCGGGCGCCTGGAACACCTTGTAATAGTTTCCCTTGGGGCTGTCTATTTTCACCCAGGAAGTGGGATACCTCATGGTGAAGCCGTATTCCTCGCTCTTGAATGCAGAGAAGTCCTGCGCCTGCACCGACGCCGAGAACAGTGCCAAAGCCAGAGCCGGAATGGAATGAATAAGGAAACAACGCCCCAACCTGAGCAATGCCATGGAAGAGTCTCCTTTCACATGGGTTTTCCGGATATATTTCGTAAGATGATTGCTAATCATCCCGGCGGTAAGAATCCCTCGCACCGCTCGCGGCTACGCGCGGGTATAACCTTCGCATCTCCGGTCAATTATCCGTATACTAGAATAACGTGCTGTGTGAGAAAAGGTTTTTGTTCGGATTTCCCGAAAATATTCTTTCTTTGTACCGGTCCGCTCGGCAAAACCGGGAGAGGGCCTTGCCGTTATCTGTAACGGGAGCCGCGCCAATGTATTCCAATGTCGGCGAGGACCGTAAACAGAGTGCTCAGGGTCACCCAAAAAGCCACGGCAACCCCGAACGGGGCCGTGGGACCGTAGCGCCAATCCCCAGGACGGTTGTTGATGAAGATCGAAAAGGGAATAACGACCAAAGCGCCGGCCAGTCCGGAAAAAAAGAACAACGAGGCCGTCGAAAGGTCGCCCCTCCCGGAAGTCAACATCACTCCCGAGGCTGCAAAGAGAAGGGTAACCACGATTAGAGCGAAATAACTCAAGGTCAGCCTAAATATCTTTGCGCCGCTCTTTTCCAGGCCGCCGTACAGGGTCCTGCGCCAGAATCGGCAAAGCTCCCCCAGACCGTTAAACCCCCTCGTCCTCACGGCTCCATCCGCCCTTGCCACAAGGAGTTTCAGACCCTCATCCTTTATAGCCTTACTCATGGCGATGTCCTCGGTGACGGACTCGCGAAATCGTTCCCATGTTCCGACCTTCTCGTAAGCGGCTCGAGTGATCATGATAAAGGCCCCCGAAGACAAGGCCGCGGGCTTGGTCTCGTCGTTCACCTCGGACAGGGGGTACAAATAAGACAGGCCCAAGGCGAGATGGGGGTACACCGCGATTTCGTTGAAACCGCCGGCAATGAACCCGGGGAGCAAACCCAGCATGTCCAGTCTGTTTTCGACCAAATAGCGCACCGATTTGCGGATTACGTCGGATCCGATAATGGTGTCCGCGTCGGTAAACAGAAAAATATCGCCTGAGGCCTTTAGAGCACCTTGATATAGGGCATGTGTCTTTCCGGTCCAACCATCCGGGAGTTCTCGGATAGACACGACCTTTATCGTCGCGTCCTTCTCAGCTAGTTCCGACAGGATGGTAGCCGTGCCGTCGGCACTGCGATCATCCACAAGGACAAGCTCAATGGCCGGATACCGAGCTCCGAGGCAGGCCGCGGCCGTCTGACCGATGAAGCGTTCCTCGTCCTTAGCGGGGATTATCACGGACACCAAGGGAAGCGCCGTCGACATCCCCGTTTCGTCGCCATCAAGGATTTTCGGTTCGCTCTTGAGATTTCTGTAGAGCAGAAGCCCCGAGCGGGCGAGCTCCAGACTCACGAGGAGGCAAAAGACGGCCCCGGCCCACCCTAACCAGTACTGTAGCATCACGAAACGACCACAGTAGCGGCAGTACAAGGCAAGTCAGGATTCGGTCTCCCTGAATCCAAGCCGTCCAGGGAACCGGCGCCTCGCAGATGGTCCGGCGGAGCCGGGTTGCCGGTCGATCCATCACCCCGGCCCCCCGAGGGGCGGCCCGCTTCGAATCTTCCATGATCCGATTCCGGCGATTGCCGGCATATAGGTCTTGATGGAACCTCCCCTTTCCGGCCTCCTTGATCCTGGTGGAGCGCATTCGGCATACCTGTCGCGGTTAAGGCTGACGGCCGGGACATCCGAGTCATCTGGTAACCGGTATTTCCGCCGAGTGTTCGACCCTCTTGGAAAGGGGTCGGTTCTTCAGCAAGCCTTGGGCCGCAGCATGGTCTTGCTTGGCAAGGTCGTGCAAGCCGACCTTCTCCAGAAGCATGGCCCGCTGACGATAGGCGTATGGGTTGGCCGGGTCGAGCCTGATGGCGGTCGATATATACGCGTATCCGTTGGAAAATCTCCCTCTTTCCATCGAATCGGTACCCAAAGCAAGGTAATCACCCGCCTTGGTGGTATCGTTGTCAAATACGACGGCCGCTTCTTGCGAATACGGGCCTTCTCCGATCTGATTTCGGGCCGTTACCGTAACATAGTACAAGGCCCCGGGCCTCAGTCCCGAGATAATGATGGGCGCGGCCCTGCAATCCATGATGCTCCTGTATTCCCCGCGCTGAGAGCCCCAGAATACCGTATAACCGGTGGCATCCGGCACGGCGTCCCACGACAATCCGATGCCTTGGTCGGTAACCCAAACTTGTAGATTTTCCGGTCTTTGAGGGGCCGACAGCATCTTCTGCGGCTCGACGTACGAGGTGCAAGAACTCATAATAAGCATTGTCATCAACAGAACGGTCATCACGCATGCACTTCTTCTCTTAAGCACGTCACAACCCCCGCTGAACGATCCGTCAATGTCGATAGTATAGTCTGTCCGGCCATCCGGCGCAACCCCATTAGGATGTTCGGTATGGACGAAAAAGATCAAACGTGTCACAATTCCCCTTTGAGACTTCGGACCGACAGAAGTTCACTATGTGAAGGCCGAGGTTCATTATGCGAGTTCTTGATTTTCACGTACATGTTGGCAGGCGGGAGCATCTCACCCCAAGCATGCTCTCGTACCTGGCCGAGCAAATAGGCGCCGAGTTCGCAGCCGCGCTCGATACCGTCACCCCTGAAGGGTTGCTGGCTCATATGGACTCCCAGGGCGTGGAAAAAGCCGTGCTGTTGGCCGAGTATTCCCCCAAAACCACCGGCGTGATACCCAACGAATTCACCTCCGGATTTTGCAGCGAATCGGAAAGGCTGATTCCGTTCGGGTCCGTAGATGTGGATAGCCGGGTACCGACCGACGAGCAGGTCGAGGTGTGTGTTACACAAATGGGGTGCAAGGGTATAAAGTTGGTACCCTCCTACATAGGCCGTTTTCCTGATGACCCATGCCTTCAGCCGGTCTATGCGACGGCGCGGGACCTGGGGGTTCCCGTTATGTTTCATACGGGTACTTCTCTGTTTCCCGGTTCGCGCATACGCTATGCCGACCCCCTTTTGTTGGACGGCATAGCCGATGAGTTCTCGGACCTTGTAATCATAATGTGTCACGCCGGTCGCCCTTTCTGGTATCGTGAGGCGGAATGGATGCTCAATCGTCACAAGAACATGATGGTGGACATTTCCGGCATTCCGCCCAAACAAATCCCCATAGTGCTTCCCAAGATGGACAAGTTCCGGGATCGATTTATATTTGGAAGTGATTGGCCGTTGTCTCCTCCTGTGGCCCAGCTTGTGAAGCAGGTCACCGAGCTTCCGCTCAGTCCTTCGACGATTGAGGCCGTGCTCTGGGAAAACGGGGCCAGGCTCCTCAAAGAGACCTGATGAAAACGCGCTCTTTCGGCCGACCGTTAGTACCCATGTCGACCGGCATGGCTTGGCCTCATCCCCGCCGGTGCGGTTCCGGGGATGAGAGGTCCTACTCCTTGGCTCCATGTTTCCTAAGAATTTCAACTATGCTCGGGTATCCCCATGCCTTCGCGATGTAAATCGGCGTCCTGGAGAAGTCGTCCTCAGCATTGACGTCGGCCCCTTGCCGGATAAGGACCGTGACCGCTTCCGGCTGACAATTTCGGCAGGCGGACATCAGCGCGGTGTTTCCGTTGGGACCTCGTGCGTTGACGTCCGCTCCTCGGTCCAAGAGTTCCTTTATCAACAACAGGTTACCTTTGCCGGAAACCGAAATAAGGTCCGGCGGCGGGGCCTGCGCCGGCACCACGGCCTCGGGACTCGGCCCCGCCCGGGCCCTTGTGATCCCCGGCATTACGGTCTTCCCCTTGAGGCCTGCAATGATCGCTTTTATACCTTCCTCGGACAGTCCGTAGGGAGAGTCGAGAGTAAGGAATCGTATCCCTCCGTCGCCGCCGTAAGGTAGCGAGTGGTCGAATTTATTCTCTCGAATATCGGGAGGAATACCGTCGCCCGTAAGAAAGGCGAAGCAATACGGCCATTCTATGAGATGCCTGCACAGCAGGCATTTGGGATTTGTATGCCGGTTTTCGACTCCGGATGGTGCGCGCGCGTTCACCGCAGGTGCTCTCCGCATGAATTACGGTCCCTGATGCGGGAGCCCAATTCATACACGAGAAAGGAACTCCCGACAATGGCTCCGACATAAAGTCCTATGCCGTTGGATAAACCGGTCCGTCAATAGTTCCGCGTTTCCTGTCCGATTCAAGTGAACGCTCATGAAAAGGCATCTTTTGCATGAAGGGACATGAAAACGGTGCATGAGGTCCGATTCCGGCACGCACCCGATCCGCCGATAGGCTTCCACGACCGCTGCATTTCTGTGTGCTTTTGTGTCTTTATGGTTCATTCGTCATCCATTGGGATGAACGAGCATCTCCCCTAAACCGACGGTATTGCCCTTAACCTTGGGTGTCGTCGGTGTCCCATTGGAAAGGGTCTTTCGAGGTGAAATCGGGTATCCCCATGTCTTGGGATTCGAACTCCTGTACGAACGCGTTTTCAAACCCCAAATCCCACGCCATATCGACCGCTTGGTCATACTCTGAATCATGGATTCTACGGGAGATTTCGGGGAAGTGCCGACCGTCGTGCAGGGGGGCGTATTGGGCCATCAAGGAGATGGTAAAGGTTTTGGGGAGGTGCTTGCTTATCCAGATCAAGGATTCCCGGGTCCCTGATATGTCGTTCGGCATTACCAACAGCCTCAAGATAACGCCCCCTACCGCCGTGCCCTTCGAGTCCGTCACAAGGTTCCCGACCTGCCGATGCATCTCGAGTACGGCCGAGCGGGCCGTCTCAACGTAGTCGTCCGCATCGGAGTACTTTCGGGCAAACCCGTTGGAAGAATAGCGGAGATCCGGGAGAAAAACGTCGACTATCCCGTCGAGGAGGGCGAGGGTATCGGGAGATTCGTAGGCGTTGGTGTTGTACACGAGGGGCAGTTCAAGCCCCTGTTCGCAGGCAATGGCTATGGCCTCCAGAAGTCCGGGGAGCTGATGACTCGGTGAAACGGCCTCGACATTGGAACAGCCTCTGCCCTGGAGCTCCAGCATTAGTG
>JAZDOF010000822.1:0-7739 GCA_043799015.1 Pseudomonadota bacterium
CGGGATTCTTTCCGA
Source organism: Pseudomonadota bacterium (assembly GCA_043799015.1). GTDB lineage: Bacteria > Desulfobacterota > Desulfomonilia > Desulfomonilales > Desulfomonilaceae > JAZDOF01. The sequence goes on from JAZDOF010000822.1 coordinate 16, forward strand.
CCTGCCGGCGCTGTCGATGGCGTTGGTTGCATTGGGGTTTCTTCTGAGAATCGTTACCCGCAACGGGGGAGCTGCGAACTGGGCAGGGCTCACTTTGAGCCTGTTGCTGACGTACCAGATTAGAGCGGCGTACTTGTTTCTGATCCCGTTGACCCCAATTCTCGGATTTGCGCTCCTAGTGTTTCGCGAGTCCGGGTCTCGATGGATCCTCAACCGGCGCCGGTTCTTGGCCGGTCTCGTGGTCATCTGTGTAATCCCGTTCCTGTTGTTTTCGGCTTTCAGGTATGTAATTACGGGGCATTTTGGACTATTGTCCATAGGTGGTTTGGGTCTTGCGGGAATTACGACACAGTTTATGGATCGACGGATGATCGAACGATTCGATCCGGAGCTGCGAGATTTAGCCCACACGATGATTGAAACGCGCGACCGGCTGCTGCTCGGCCCTCCTGCCGGGCGGCTAATGTGGTCCCATATAAATTTTTGGAAGGCATATGAGGGTGCGCGCGAATACGTAATCATCCCTTGCAGTCTACGGTTTGTCAACAACATGCCGTTGGTGCCCGCACCCGGTGAACGTATTTTTCCCCACGAAATCAACCCTGCCCAACTGCCTGCGGCAAACGATATCGCCACCGGAATCGCTCTGGCAACCATCAGGGAAAGACCGGGCATTCACCTGCTGTATTACCTAAAATCCTTCGCCTATCAGGTCAGTTTTACCTTTTATGTAAACGGGACCATCACATTCCTCTTGATTTCTTTGTTCATGGCCCAGACCGTCCTAGTCTTCCGGGGACGGATAAGGGGGGATAGGATCCCTGCGATTGCCTACCCAAGCTTATCGAATGAAATCAATCCATTACAGGTGCTGGCCACGGTGAGCGGGCTGTTCTACCTTACCAAGGTTTTCATGTGTACCCTGGTCGAGGCCACATGGGGCCACTATCTTCTCGCGGCATCGGCATTGGTTCCATCGGCTGTTTCTGTGGCACTGTTCGCTCTCTTCAGGAATTGGACCGCACGCAGCGTCCAAACTTGCGTGTAAGGACACTACTGCAATTTAGGGGCTACTCCATCGCTTTTGTCTTGGAATTGCCTTGTGCGGGACACACGCATAGGATTACCGACAAAAAAGGCTCTATCCGGAATCTGAACCGAAAGTTTTCTCCACTTTCAATTATAGTGACGCTCCTTGAAATTTGCGGCAAAGCCTGCCCGGCGGAACCAAGGTAACGTAGAGGCGGGGTTTATCCCCGCCCCAGATGTTTGTTTCGATTCACTCAACCGTTCAGGGTTCCCGCAATTCTCAACGCGTGACACTATAAGTTGAAAAGCACCGTAACGTACGGCAGACAAGAGGGGCGGCTCCAGAACTATTTGCGCGTGGATTGGGAGTTGCTTCGGTGACTTCACGGCCTCCGGTCTCCGGTGCCCAATCCAAGCCTATGGGCCGGGAGGACGCAAGGCCGGTTAACATAGCGAAAGGCCTATCGTTTCATACGGTGTATCATGGGATTGGCGGTAAGTCGATGAAGCCGGACTTGACACCTCTCGCTCGCGTGGTCTAATCGTATTCGGATTCGTATGCCGGAACACGGGGTCCGTTTACGTCGGCCGCGTCGTCAGGGTTTACACCGAGGGATCACCATGCCCGCTGCGCGCATCATGATCGTGGAGGACGAAATCGTCCTGTCCATGCAGCTTGAAGAAAAGCTCACCGAAATGGGGTACAAGGTCGTCACCAGGGTTACCTCCGGCGAAGAGGCGATTAGTAAGGCCCAGGAACTCAAGCCCGATTTGATACTGATGGACATCCGCCTGAGCGGCAAACTGGACGGAGTTGAAACAGCCGGCAGCATAAAGCGCTCCAGGGACACCCCAGTCATTTATCTAACCGCATATGCCGATGACAAGACCCTGGACCGTGCTAAGATCACCGAACCCGTCGGGTACCTGGTAAAGCCCTTTTCCGATTCCGAACTTCGGGCAACCATAGAAGTCGCGCTCTATCGCCGCAACAGGGAAGGCAAGGACAAAGAAGTCGCCCGGCAATTCACCCTCACCGAAAGCGTGTTGGGCGGAGCCATCATAGCCACCGACGAAAACGGCGTCATTCAGCACGTTAACCCCCTTGCCGAGACTCTTACCGGCTGGAAACGGGTGGACGCCCTGGGGAAGCCGATATCCCAGGTCTATGTCGTGCGAGATGCGGAAACGGGTGCGGAACCCCCCGACCTGGTAGATTCGATCGGCCAGGTCGGCGTGGTCTCGCCGACCAAGCGCTTGGTGCTTATCGGTCGATCCCGGACGGAGATCACCGTTGAAGGCTGCGTCCTCCCCGTCGCCGGCCCTGAAGACCGAGTCAGTATGTTGATGTTCGTGTTTCGTGAATGCACTCAACAGCTCAAAGCAAGCCGTGACTGGTTCGGATATGCCGCAAACCTGTACCTCACGGCCGAACTTTTTTCCGGAGAAAGTGACTATGCTCAAGCCGAACAATACTATCGTAGGGCCTTGGCTATTTTAGAAGACAACCTGGGAATGGAGCACCCTAAGGTGCTGGGACTGCTGGACGATCTTGCAGCTGTCTGTCGAAGTCTTGGAAAGAATGAAGATGCCGGCCTTCTGGAGGCTCGGGTGTCCCGAATACGTTCCTTGAAACAGCCCCGGACCGACGGCGAGCTGACCCTGTAGCGGACATGGACGGCCCCCCCGAGGGCGTCCATGTTTCACGTTTCAGCCGGATACTATGATTTCATGAAGATTGTCGGCTTTGGGGCTTCGGTTCATTGCCTATGCGCCCGCCGGAGCGAAGGTGCCCGGGAGGATGGGCAATGTCGGGGCTACTCTTGAACCCGATCCGTCAACGAAACGATCTGCTAGAAAAGCACCGCCGATTCTATGAAGACCCCCCCGCGGGTTATGTCGGCTTCGTCCCTCTCCCGTTTGACCTTGGTATTCCACATTCGATACCCTCCATTCATCTGCCAGGTCCAAAGCTGGTTTATGGGCACGTCCACTCCGGCCGCGGCCTCCCAATCCCAGCAGGAATTCCCGTAATAGCTCCAGTAATTGACCCGGCCGGAAAGGTTCGGACGAAGGGATATGCCCTCGAGGATCGGATAGAAGCTCCCGTGGACCCCCAGCGCCGGCATGACGTTGGTGGAGGTTTGGCTGTAGTTGTAGACCGCGCCGCCGACAACGACGTTGGATACCCGACTGTCCAAAGTTAGGATATCCAGGTCCGCATTAGCCCCCAGCAAGAGCTGTGGGGTCATGTAGAAATCCAGGTCGTAACCCAATCTGACGTTTCCGAATTTCTGATAGGATTCATTCCGTGCCTGGTCGTAGCTTGTCTGGAACTCGGTCCGCAAGCGGAACACGTGGATGTTCTCAACCCTCACGGATCCGAACCATTCCCATACGAGCTTGTCCTGCTTGAGCCCGAGGTTCTCTTTTATCCCCAGCTTGGTCCGGTCGGCCTGGACCAAATCGCCTTCCACGACGCTGAACCACATCCGGGTACCCGACAGGACGCGTATGTAGCTCGGAACCTCCCACGCGTGGACGTTGGCGATCATAAGGAAGCAGAGGACGGTGAGCCATGCGATGACGAGTAACTTTTTCATTAGGCGTTTGTGGAACGTCTGTGAGACTTAATAGTGCTTTAACAAAGCGGGACAACACATATAACATATTAGTGAATTTGTCAAGCATAGCACTTAGGGGCCGAGTTCTCAGGGCCCTGCCCAACAGGAATAAACGATTGCCTTTGGACGCCACCGGTCCCGGAGAATCCTATTGCAATCGTTCACCACGATAGATGAGGAATTAACCACGAAGCGACACGAAGACACAAAGAAATCAAAGGCTAATGTTTTTCAGGCCTCTGCGGGGCCAAGCGCCCGCTTTCATTGACGGGCGGACACGCTCCGCAAGTCAATCGGTATTTGTCAATCATTTCAAATCTTCCTTCGTGTCTTGGTGCCTTCGTGGTTTGATTTTCCGGGGCCGGCGAGCCATAGCGGCGAACGTCCACATCCTATTTGCCCACCCAGTCCGGCTTGCGCTTCGCGAGAAACGCCTTGATTCCTTCTTGAGCATCTTCGGCCATGAGGTTCATCGTCATCGTGCTCTTGGCCCATTCGTAAGCCCGTAGCTGGTCCAGCTCGATCTGGGCGTAGAAGCCTCGTTTGCCTATGCCCAGGACAAGCGGGCTCGCCTCGGCAATGGTTCGAGCGGTATCGAGAACCGTGGCCTCAAGTTCCGCGGCCGGGACTACACGGTTAATCAAGCCGTGACGTTCCGCCTCCTCCGCTGAAACAAACCGCCCGGTGAGGAGCATTTCCAGCGCGAGTTTTCTACCGACAGCGCGACTCAACTCCACCATGGGGGTGGAGCAAAAAAGACCGATGCGCACTCCGGGGGTCGCGAACCTTGCCGACTCGTCGGCAAAAGCGAGATCGCCCGCGGCCGTAAGTTGACACCCAGCAGCGGTGGCCACTCCTCTAACCTGGATGATGACCGTTTGAGGGATCTCGTGTATTAGCGTCATCATGTCGGTACATCGGTCGAAAATGTACTTGGCCTCGGCCATCCCCGCGTCGATCATCTCGGAAAGGTTGTGGCCCGAGCAAAAGTGTTTCCCGTTGGCCTTGACGATCACAACCCTAACTGAATCGTCATTCCGGAAGCTCTCGAACGCGTGAATCAGTTCCCCGATCGTGTTCTTGGAGAGAGCGTTGGCGGTATGAGGGTTGTTCAAGGTTACGAACCCTATCGCCCCTTCGACGGTGACCAGAATGTCCTTGTATTCCATGTGACCTGCCCGTAGTGGGATGGGTGCCTATTTAGGCACGTTTACGCACGATTACCATGTCCGCGCCGACTCCTCGTATGTTGCCCAAGGCCATGGAGAAACGCAAACACTGATTTTCGTTTCCAAGGAAAAGGCCGTTGCCCTGCAACCGACTCCTCATTCCCGCGCCGGTCGGAAGGCGTTTGACACAACTTCTCGGACATGTTATAAAAAACATGTAATTACGGTAATTAGCAGAAAAGATCGGAACGGACCATGAAACACCTTTTCCAGTCGTTTCTAATCGGCGTACTGTTGTGCGTACCCTTTTCGGCGTTCTCGGAAACCCAGCTCAGGAACGAGTACGGGCAAATCACGGAACATCGCCTGCAAATGGATAATATTACAAGAGTGTACGATCCGAACCGAAACCCGTACCAAATAGAAATTGCACACGGCAATCGAGTGCGAGTTCTTGATACGGGCGGCGTCTACAATCACACGGCAGGTCAAGGCACTTTATACAACGCGTCGGGAAAGTGAGTTTCACCGCGGATGCGACGGCCGGAACCGGCGGCCCGCGGGAACACACGCTCGAAATGAGGAGGGTTGGAGTTGGACGAAAAACAACTCACTGAAAAGCAACGCGGGTGGCTCGACGAGTCCAAGAAAATCGGGTCCGGCCCGATGACCAAGAGCGAAAAGAATCGCCTGAAGGACCTCTACGCGGACATGCTCCCGCAGGAGCAGCGGGAATTGTACGCCTACATTCAGGAACACTTCGGCGCGAAGGACGGGCACGACGACGATTCATCGGGTGCGAGCGACCCCATCGCAGTCATGGAGCAGATAGAGTGGCGCGAGCCGTCTAAGGAACTCCGAGGCGCGTTCGCCCGCGCACAGACGCAGAAACCTCCTCCATCGGATGACTAGGCTGAGAGGTTTTCAAAGGGGTGGGGTTGTCGGGGAGGGGCTTACCATGGAAAATGCATTTCAGACGGCTGGGCCTTCTTGATGGAAAGGCATTTCGCCGGCCCCCATCCATAAAAACTTAATCGTTCAGCGAAATTGACAAAGAATGAACATCGAGGACACAGGGCCGTGAAAAGACAAGAGGCTCGCGGGAACTCCTCGGCGGACCCGGTTCGTGATTGAACCGGACTTCATGCACCGTTTCCATCCCTCTTCGAATCTTGGTGACTTTGTGGTTTGATTTTCCCGGTCTAACGAATAGGATGCGGTGAACGGTCGCCCAGAATTTTTCGGAGGATGTTTTCATGCTTGACATAGCATTCATAAGGAATAATCCGGAAGCCATAAAGGATGGTATCCGCAGAAAACGAATGTCGGTGGATCTCGACGAAGTGCTGGCCGTCGATGAAGAGCTCAGAAAGTTGCGGAACGAGGTTGAACAGGTCAGGGCCGATCGGAACCGTTTGAGCAAAGAGGTGCCGTCCCTGAAAGAGGATGCCAAGACCGAGGCCGTTGCACTGGTCAAAGGGCTGAAGGACTTGTTGACCGAGAAGGAGCCCGCACTACGTGAGCTTGAACAACGCTTCGACCGGCTTATGCTGTTCGTGCCCCAGCCTCCTTTGCCCATGGTCCCGGACGGAGAGTCCGACGACGACAACGTGGAGGTCCGACGTTTCGGTGAACCTAAGAAAGCGGATTTTCCACTCAAGGATCACCTGGAACTCGGTGAACTGTTGGACATCATCGACCTGCCTCGCGCGACTCGGATGGCGGGCGCTCGAATGTACTATCTGAAGAACGAAGGCGCATTGTTGGAATTCGCTCTGTTCAAGTTCGCCCTGGACCATCTGGTGTCAAGAGGCTTTCAGCCGATGGTGGTCCCGCAGATAGTGCGGCGTGAAGCGATGCTCGGTACCGGATTCTTCCCACTTGGCGAAGAAGATACATTCTTTATCGAAAAGGATGAGCTGTATCTTATCGGGACTTCCGAGGTGCCTCTGGTTTCGTATCATATGGACGAAATACTCACGGAAGCCGAGCTTCCCAAGCATTATTGCGGCTATTCCACCTGCTACCGCAGGGAAGCCGGCTCTTACGGCCGCGACACACGTGGGTTCTATCGGCTCCATCAGTTCAATAAGGTGGAGCAGGTGGTTATCTGCGTGAACGATCCCGACGTTTCGATGCAGGAACACTACTTGATCTTGAACAACGCGGAAGAGATCATGCAAGCCCTCGGCCTGCCCCACAGGGTGGCGCTGGCCTGCGGCGCGGAAATCGGACAAGGGCAAGTGCTCAAACACGAAATCGAGACGTGGATGCCCGGCAGAGGCAAATACTCGGAGACTCACTCCTGCTCGTCCCTTCATGAATTCCAGGCGCGACGACTCAAACTGCGTTGGCGGGGCAAGGGAGGAAAAACCCAATTCTGTCACACGCTCAACAATACGGCATTGGCATCGCCAAGAATACTGATACCCATACTCGAGAATTTCCAAAACGAAGATGGGAGCGTCACCATTCCCGAGGTGCTGCGACCTCTCATGAACGGCATGGAACGGATCGAACCCAAGAAGAAGAACGCCTGATACACATGGACAAAGTTTCGAGGGACGATATCCGAAGGGCCGTGGCAAAAGCGCTTTCCGAAGTTGGGGAGGAGTGCATGGACGGAATCTCCGGAGAACGGATTGAGAAGGGTATCCAACAGGGTTGGGCAAAAGGCACTCGACATGCTTCCGCATCAATGGTAATTCGTCAGATGGTCCGCAAGCTCGGTCCCAAAGAAGAAATAATGTCGGACCGTATTCGGCGATTGGATGTAGAGGATTTGAGAAGCTTGGAGAGGACCTACCGGATTTCAAAGACGTCACGGCGCTCTTGGAATGGCTGGATGGCGTACGGCCTCCAAATTAGGTTTCGCGCATACACCCCGGCACCGCTCCATCAA
>JAZDOF010000824.1:0-2600 GCA_043799015.1 Pseudomonadota bacterium
AGGGCCATCTTGAGCATCAACAGGTTCTGGGCCACTCTAAGTGCGGCCCTTACCGGACTGTCGTCCCTAACTTCCTTCGTCGGCGGAAGGATGGAACTACAGCTTCGGAAATAGCGGATGCCGTCTATGGTCTCACTTCGCTCCGCATCCAGTCTACCCAGGGGTGCCTGCGATGGAGAAGTGATCACCAGCGGTTCGATTCCGCGTTCGTGCTGTTTCTTGACTATTTGTTCGCTTCTGATCGCGTATCCATGCGTACCGGGAACGGATCTATGAAGTATGTGCATCACTCTCATGTCGGCCCACTGCTTTTCTTACCCGCTTATGGTCGATTGCGGAAGCTCGGCTTCAATAGCCCCGGCAATCAAACGCTCGGTGGAATATCGCCCGCCGGTCACATGGTCCAGCGGGTCCGGCCCGCCCAGAAGCCGGTCCCTGATGGCGCCGGTTTCCATGCCCTTACTATGCATCAGTTTGGCGCTGCCGCACAAGTCTTCAAAATACCTAACGGCTTCCCTCAAAGCGCTCTTGCCGTCCATCTCGACCGTTCGCAGCGAAGTAAACAGGATCAATTCTTCGGTGTCTATGTCGAGGAGTTTGATCATCGAAGCGGTTAATGCGGCAATATCCGTTTCCGGCCCGGCCACGAGCAGCTTCTTGCCCACATACAGATCCCCTGTAAAGCACCAACCCCGTTCCTGTTCCAGCAGCGCCACGTGACCTCGACAATGGCCGGGCGTTTCCACCACGTCGAAGACGAAACGCTCGGTTTCTATACGGTCGGGTATGGGCAAGGTTTCCGACGACTCCGGACGTCCCCAGCAGTCCTCTCTGTACCACGGTAATTCGGGAAAAGATCCTATGAGAGGTATGGATTCGGGGTGGGCGTGAAATCTTATGCCGTGACGCTCCATCAATTCGCCGTTTGCGGTAATGTGGTCTTCGTGGTAGTGGGTGTTGACCCCTACCAGCAGCCGTTGGTCGTCCAGTGATTCCACCAGCTCGGCGTGAGTGTGTCTACACCCCGAGTCTATTATCATCCCGTCCACAAAATAGGCCGATACCCAGAAAGCCGGTGCAATGGGCGGGTCCGGTTTCATCGCGATTTGCCGCACTTCTCCATGTTGTATATTTTCAATCATTGGTCCGCACGTAGCTTTGACTCACCTTGGAAGGTCATTGAAATTGGCCCCTCGCATACTTCCCCCCAGTTTTTCCAGTTCCCGGCTGAATTCTTTTACCAGTTTCTGCATAGTCGCACGTTGCCCATCGCGGTAAAACAGGAAAAGACTCATCATGTTGATTGATTCACCCGTTCCCCTTCCGGTTTGGAGGCCCATTTTCTCAGCCAGGGGCGCCAGCTCGTAAAGGACTTGGTCTATGCTTTGGTACCTGAGCGCCGGGTCTTTCTGAGCGGCACGCATAAGGAAGCGATGCACTTCGTCCGGCAGGTCGGGCACGAGACGTCGAGGGTCCGGGAATTCCGTCTGGAGATGCTGTCTGAACACATCCACCAAGTCTTCACCCTTGAACGCGTTTTCCCCGGTGAACATCTCATAGGCCATCATTCCGAGACTGTATATGTCCGCGCGTTGGTCCACCGGCTTGCCGGTTATTTGTTCAGGACACGCGTAAGACGCGGTGCCGCGTATCACCTGCTCCCGCGTTCCGGGGGCACAGGCCAGGCCGAAATCCACGATCTTCAATTTGTCGTCTTCTTGAATCAAAATGTTCCCGGGTTTGACGTCCCGATGCACGACGCCCCTCTCATGGGCATGCGATAGGCCCGCGCAAATCTGTAGGAGGTAGCTTATGAGCTTTTCTCCGGAGGGCCTTTCCCTTTTTGCCAGAACCTGAGCGAGGGATTGCCCTTCCACCAATTCCATGACTATAAAGAACGTGCGGAACAGTTCCTCGACGTCATAGACTTTTACTATATTTTCGTGATTCAACTGGGCGATGGCCTTGGCTTCATTGCGGAATTCGTCCACAAATGTCGGGTCCATGGCCATGTTGTGCTTCAACATCTTTATGGAAACCGGCATGCCCAGGGTGGAATGAGTTCCCTTGTAGACTACGCTGAAACCGCCCTTGCCGAGCACCTTATCCACAAGATACTTCCCGATCTTAAGGTCGCCTCTGACCAGGGCCAATGAAAACCGTTTGTTAAGCAAGTTGGTGAGAAATTTGCGAAGCTCGGGATACTCGGAGCAAGTGGAGTCGAACGCGTCTCGGGCTATCTCCCAAAGCGACATCTCCGTCTCCGCGATCACGTTGGCGGTGCGCCTCTCGCCCGTGAGCAGGGCCATTTCCCCAACTATGTCACCGGACCCAAGCCGCCCGAGTTGAAACGAGGAGCCCTCCCGATCGGCAACCACTTCGCACGTGCCTTGCCGTATGATGTAAAGGGCATCCCCCTCGTCGCCTTGCTTTATGAAACGTTCCTTAGCGCCGACCGTCTTGAGCCGCACGTTGGCGAACAGGTGGAATTTGGCTTCATCGGGTATCGCGTCGAAAAAGCCGCTTTGCATGAACCAGACAAAGTCTTCCTGGGTCAATGACATCTTATTGTCCGTTCCTCCCGGTTTGCCTGCCATGGC
>JAZDOF010000842.1:0-5495 GCA_043799015.1 Pseudomonadota bacterium
GACTTCTTATCTGGTGGATATGGCGGAACTCATCTTCTTACGTGGGGCTACGCGATATGAATATAGCTTCGACGGCACGGGCGCGGAAGATGATTACCCCGGCGAAGAGGGTGACATGCCCACACCAGAGGGAGGGAAGTACTACAGGTGCGGTTACTTCGAGATCAACTGCCTACACATTGTCAAGCAAACGATCGAGGCGTGCGGCTTCAAATACTATGATTGGACCAAAATAGACCCAAAAGACTGGGCGAGGCAGGCGGGCAGGGGAGACATCATCTATCAAAGAGCTCTGAGCGAGGCCCACGTGGCCTTTGTTCAGAATATCGAACCTTCAGTTTTGCTCGTAGGCGGGAAGTTGACGGCCGGCTGGAAAGGAACACATTTTGGAGCGCAGAATGAGGTGGTCGACATCACCGAACGAGACAGGTCCTGCGCCGCTAATGGTTGGAGATATAGTAGTAATACGGGCAAGGCCTAGCTGCATCATACCATCTACCGGCCCAACACATGGTACCTGGAGGGAACGTACGTGCCGGACAAGGCCAAGGAGGCCAGGGAGACCGTATTCTCCGACCCGTTGTTGTTGGACCTTGATGGTGATGGAATCGGCACGGTAGGGTTTGATGCGGAGATCCGTTTCGACCACGACGGCAACGGGTTCAAGGACCTTACGGGCTGGGTCGGCGCCGGAGACGGGATGTTGGTGTTGGACGCGAATGGCAACAATAAACTTGATAACGGTCGCGAGCTGTTCGGCGACTTCATGATCCTGCCCACAGGCATGAGGGCGGCAAATGGATTTCAGGCGCTCGCCTACTACGACTCCAACAGCGACGGAAAGATCGATGCGAATGATCCGATCTGGTCGCGATTGCGGATATGGCAGAGCGACTCATACATGGGCGGATGGTACATGGAGGACCCGGACGAGTCGGGGCGCCTGACCTCTCTCGATGAAGCCGGCTTGGCCGCAATATTCGTGGATTCGACCATTACCAACATAACCGACGATGCCGGCAACACGGAATCACGCACCGGTCGCTTTGAATGGCAAGATGGAACGACAGGGTCCATTTCGGAATACAACCTGGAGCGCTATACAGCGGACACGACAGCCGCGGGGGAGTTGGACGGATTGGGACGCTCCATGCAGCACCTGGTCTCCGTCGTAACGGAACTTAACAGCAGGGGGATAGGTCTCCGGTCTCTCCGGGACGGTGCAATAGACACCACTACGGCTTCCGGTGAGTTGATCTTCAACATATTTGCGGCCCTTGCACAGTTTGAGGCGGAACTGATCCGTGAACGGACCCGGGCCGGTCTCTCGGCCGCAAGAACGAGAGGACGAAACGGTGGTCGCAAGCCGGTTGCACCGGAGAGCCCCAAGGTAAAGATGGCGAAGAAAATGCACGAAGATCAGAGCTTGAGCCCCATGGAGAAATGTTCGACCCTGCAAATTTCGAGGGCGACGTACTACGGGTATCCAGCCTTGGGCTAGAATTCACCGCTATTCGCTCGACTGGATAATGTTGCAGGGAAACGGCAATCGTGGGTTGATTTCGATGCCAAGGAGAAAGTGCTTGCGAATCGGGTACGCAGAGTGCGAAAAGCTTGTGAAGCGCGACAAGGCCCACCCTACCGGAACAGATATGGTAAAATGAAGCGAAGCACTCCCGTTAAGCACCTGGTCAAGAACGGAGCGGGACTTCTTCGAGAAGGCGGGAAACATAGTATCTATGGACGAATGGGAGCGACGACCGCTGTCCCAAGGCACGCGGAGATCATGGATACGTTGGCCCGAAAGATCTGCTAGGACCTGGAAATTCCTTTCGTGAGGTAATCATGCAATATCATGGAGTAATAGAGAAGGCCGAAGATTGGTGGATCGGGTGGCTGGTCGATCTCCCAGGCGTAAACGCGCAGGAACGGACCCGTGAGGAGCTCTTGGAATCATTGGAGAGTTGTGCAAAGGATATGCTGGACTTGACGGGCATTCACGACCCACAAGTGGGAATCCCGATTCTGCCGGATGTCGATCCCGGCGGCGCTCCACGAGAGGAACGCCAGGAGGTTAATGTTGGCGTCTGAATCGTTGACTAGGTGGGGGATGAATTCGCGGGATGCCGGGCGGCTCGTGTCTCCAGTAGTAACCCACTAAACTCGTCGGCATTCCTGCCAATTTCGGTCAAAATAGCGAAAACCCTGAATATTGGCATACCCACGAGGACCGCCGGGATCTGCCGGGTCATAGATCGTCGCGGGTTACGACGCACTACTCTGAGGCAGAGCCCGCAAATCTAATCGCTGCCGCCGACAGGGTCTGTGAGACCGAGCCCCGCAAAGGTCCCGCACTCGTGATTCCAAAAAACAAAAAATCTCGCCTTGGTGTCTTGCAACCTGGCGAGATGATTGATTCTTCTTTTTTGGTGGGCCGTCGGGGGCTCGAACCCCAAACCTACTGATTAAGAGTCAGTTGCTCTACCAGTTGAGCTAACGGCCCAATTCGTGGTCGGTATCCGGCAACTATACAGTCCCACCGTTCGGTTGTCAAGATGTTGGGCCCCAAAAAAAGCACCCCCTTAATATTTACTGCAACGGCCGTAGGCATAATCCCCGCTGCGTAACGCAAGACTGATCTACAGGCCTTACGTGCGGAGACAAGGACACAACGGAAGGCAAAGGGTAGTTCTTTCCTTGTCGCAGTGTCGCGCCCATAGACCTCTCAGTGGCCCCATCCGTGGGGCTGCGGTGGGGCGGCCCTTGAGCCGGATACGCTTCGTCCCGTCTCACGTGTGGGCAATTGACGGAATAGAGGGGAAATCACTTACTGCAAACGTTGGCATCGATTCCCGAACACTCACTGCCTCTTATTGGGGCGACTTCAACCATCGAGTTGACCGTGTCGCGGCCCTCAAGCCAGTCGTTAAGTCTCCTTCTCGCCTTCTTCACGTCCTTGCAGTCCCGGGGTAACCATTTGCCGAAGAGACTGCATTTTTCAAGAGCTATCTTGTATCGAAGGATTTGACCGAGAATCAGGTTCGTATCCACCCCCTTCGCCCGTCCGTTCAACTGCTTGATGTGATCCATACAAATCTTGTCGAATTCATTAAGCTTTCTGGCAAGCTCTTCCCCTGTGTGGACCTTGAACAAAGTCTCCAATCTGGCCGCGTAATCCAGAACCGAGTCCGCAACCACCTTCTCCATCTTACCCGCGGCACGGGCATCCAGGGGTACGCCGGTGAAGCACAACACACACACTGTACATAGCAGAGCGTTTCGCATCCGTTACCTTCCCTACTCGGAAGCATAACCCAACGCGCCGATTGCCAAGGCCCGGCACGCGGAACCCCCTTCGCTCTCTCCGATCAGTGTATGCCGGAGGTGAAACCCTCCCAAGGTCTTCCGTGTGACGTCATTATAGCGGAATCAGGCCCCTGGTGGCAAGTCGTTAGCGGCGCCTTGACCGCATCATCGCAGCGATCGGCCCCTTGTACTGCCTCCGCCGTGAATGACAATTATCGAGAGCAGCCACAACGGAGGATGCAAATGCCCCAGTTTAGGGACGAAGGACAAGCCCCTCGAAGGTGGTCCCCCGCGCAAGCGGGGACCCAACGCCGCCCGCTCACCCTCAATTCAACGCCGCCGGAAGATCGTACTCCAGCGGGCAGCCGGGGCACAGGGGAGTCCGTTTACAGTAAGTATGCCCCACCGCCACGATCTGGGCGTGGAAATCATTGTACAGCGCGGCGTCGCGTGGAATCCGCTCTTCAAACAGCCGTTGAACCTGGTCATAATCGGCCTTGTCGTCAATTATGCGGTGCCGTCGAAGGATCCTAAAGGTGTAGGCATCGACGACGAAAATCGGTTTTCCCGCCCCGTAGAGCATGATGCTGTCGGCGGTCTCCTTGCCCACTCCGTTTACCGACAGCAACTCGCTTCTTAATACTTCCGTAGGAAGCTCGAAAAAGCGATCCAGGTCCCCTTCGCAGCGCGTCACCAAGTGATCGATCAGGTTTCGGAGCCGCTTAGCCTTCACGTTGTAATATCCTGCGGGACGAATAAGCTCGGCCAATCTCTCGTGAGACATCGCGTGTATCGTGAAGGGGTCCAACGCGGAGTGTTCCTTGAGGTTCGATATTGCTTTGGCCACATTCTTCCAGGCAGTGTTCTGAGTGAGCACCGCGCCCACACAAACCTCGAAAGGCGTATCTCCGGGCCACCAATTCCTGAGTCCGAACCTGGACAAAAGGGCCGCATAGATGTCCATGAAGCGCTCGGTGGGAGCAGGATCGCACGTCATTTTATGATTCCTCGTAAACTCAGATGGAGAAATGCCGCTAAGTGCGGCGGCCCCGGCCGGTGCCGCGGGATTGGGTAAAACCTCGGTTGTCGGAGACCGGCGTCGGTAAAAGTGGGGCGTCAATCGGGCCGGAAGTCCGACAAAGGTCGTATTCTCCCATGTTCATACCACCTTAGGCCAACCTAATCGCCCACCGCAATGGACGACGAATGAACCACCAAGACATGAGGAAATCAAAGGCCCGCGGAGGCTGACGAAACTCGGCGATTCAGCGTAGTGGACCGCCGGCCTTCGGTCTGATAGAATGCGGAAAATGTTACAACGCGATCTGCGTCTCAGACTCACAGGCACGGGAGGGTAGCCGTTTGATACACCTTCAGGTTCTCGCGCTGACATTGCTTCCCCTATTGTCCGGCGGCCTGCCGGGCAACGGAACGGCCGATCTCGCTCCGCTGGTCATGGTCGGGATAGAAAGTCCCATTACGAAGGATTTCATGGTGGGTACGTGGAGGTACACCGAGGATTTCGTTCGGTGGGGAATTACCGACAAGAAGAAGGCAACGGTGTCACGATACCAGGGCACGGCGTCGATGGTTTTGCATGGAGACGGTTCCATGAGGATGAACAACTTGTTCCGGCCGACATCCGGGCGGTGGGAAGTGAAGAACGACGGCATAGTGCTGTTTGACCCGGAACGACCGGAGTGGGGGACCCAAAGGCTGCAAATCAGAAAGCGTGACGAAAACTCGGTGTGGGTCCTGTTGCCCTTCTCGGGAGGTGCCACCGGTATAGGGCTTGTTAGAGTCGTTGAACCCGAGCCGCGAATCGCGTCGAAACGTAAAGAACGGTAATCAGGAATAGGACCTACCGAAGAAGGTGTCGGACGGCGGACGCATCAAGTTCCGGGGGACCGGCGGACGGCCCCTCTCATTTTCTTCAAAACCTTGTCCTTTTTCATAAGGCTCTCGAAAGCTCCACGCAGCTCCTCGTCCTTGATCGGTTCCACGGCCCGTCGGATCTCATCGAGTTCCTCCGCGTCCAGTTCCGGAATTACAACTTTCGGTGCGGGGGTTTTGGGGATCCGAAGTGCGGACGATTGGCGGAATCTGATGTCCGTGATGGGTGCCGCGCCGGGGTCGAGAAGCGCGTTGACTTTGGCTAGGATGGCGGGCTTCAGTGCGGCCAACTCATT
>JAZDOF010000859.1:0-6725 GCA_043799015.1 Pseudomonadota bacterium
GCCTGTGGGTTGAGGATGGCCTGAAGGTGACCGACATCGCCCGTCGGACGGGCCTGGACACTTCCACCATGACCGGCCTGCTCGATCGCATGGAGCGCGACGGACTCGTCGAGCGAACGGCCGACGCCAACGATAGGCGTACCTTACGAATACAACTGACGGGGGAGGGCAAAAGGATCCAGCAACCCGTGATCGCTGAAACTCTCAAGTTGCTTGACGAATGCTTCGGACGGATACCGAAGGCCGACCTGAGCGTCACCAAGGCCACACTGGCGAAGGTCCTGTCGAGCGTGCGACAGGATGGCGAATGAACGGATCGAGCAATCCTTCACCACGATGGGAAAAGGATGAACCACCAAGACACAAAGGCATCAAGAAATCGGACGGCAATAGTCCAGGATCCCTTAACATTAGGCGCTTGATGAAGAAAGCTTCTTAACCCCCATCGAGAGTCACGGAATCGGGGGACGCAGTGTTGTAGGATTCAGGGACCCGAGTTTTCACGGAAAAATATTTCGCATACAAACAAATCGGCCGAATTACGGCCCCTTGAAGAATCTCCAAATCGGAACCGACGGAGGGTGACATGGCATCGTGGCAAAAGACAGGCTGTGTGTGTTGCGGCCAAAACTGCGGGCTGGAAGTGATGGTGGAAGAAAACCGGATCGTGAAGGTTCGCCCGGACAAAGAAAACCCTCGCAGCGAAGGGTACTGCTGCCGGAAAGGTCTGAAGATCGCGCATTATCAGCACCACCCAGATCGATTGAAGCACCCGCTCAAGCGTGTGGGCGACGGATTCACGGAGATTTCTTGGGATCAGGCTCTCGATGAAATCGCAGGAAAGCTCGGAACCACCGTGGAGGCCCATGGGCCTCGCTCTCTCGCTTACATGGGAGGAGGCGGCCAGGGATGTCATTTTGAGGCCGCGTTCGGCGTGCGACTGCTTCGGGGCTTGGGATCGCAGTACCACTATAGTCCCCTGGCCCAGGAATTGACGGGGTACTTCTGGGTCAACGGCCGCGGGCTGGGAAGGCAATACCTCGGCACCATCCCTGACCACGACCGTACGGACATGCTGGTGGCCATCGGCTGGAACGGATGGATGAGCCATCAGATGCCGCAGGCGCGACGTCACTTGAAAAGGATTTCCGAAGATCCGAACAAGCTGCTCGTGGTTATAGATCCGAGGCTTTCGGAAACGGCTCGGAAGGCGGACATTCACCTGCCGATCCGACCCGGAACGGACGCTCTGCTCATGCGCGCCATGATCAGCATAATTCTCCGGGAAGGTTGGGAAAACCGGGACTATATCGCAGCGCACGTCAGCGGCTTCGAGTCGATTCAGTCCTGGTTCCTCGATTTCGATCCGCGGCCGGCGATCGATCTTTGTCGGTTGGACTACGACCAGGTCCGGGAACTGTGCAGGCTCCTTACGACCCGGAAATGGTCGTGTCACTGCGATCTCGGCATCCTCATGGGCCGGCACAGCACCCTTTCCTCTTACCTGGAGTTGATCTTGCTGGCGATATGCGGCCGCATAGGCGAGCCGGGCGGCAACTTCATACCCGGGTCCATTATGCCCTTGGGCGCGCATTCCGACGAACGCGACCCAAAGACGTGGCGGACTACCGCTACGGATTTTCCTGCAATCATGGGTACGTTTCCGCCCAACGTCATGCCCGAAGAAATACTTGCCGATCGGCCGGATCGCCTGCGAGCGGTTTTGGTGAGCGGCTCAAACCCCTTGCGATCGTACGCGGACACGGCCGCATATGAGAAAGCGTTCAGTGCGCTCGATCTCCTGGTGGTGATGGACGTGGCCTTCACCGAAACCGCGAGCCTTGCTCACTATGTTCTCCCGGCCGCATCAGCCTATGAGAAATGGGATGGAACGTTTTTCGCCTGGAACTTCCCTGAAATCTATTTCCAGATGCGGCGTCCCATGGTCAAAGCCGAAGGAGAATGCCTCGAAGAGGGAGAAATCCTGACGGGCATCGCGGACCGCTTGGGTTTGTTGCCGGCCATACCTCAAACTCTTTACGACGCAGCGTTCGGTGACCGCATGAACTTCGGCATACAGTTGCTATCCTTTGCCCAAAGCGAGCCTCGAGCTATGAAATTCATGCCATTCATTCTCGGCAAAACGCTCGGTAAGGCCCTGGGCTCGGTGAACCTGGCGGCACTCTGGGGGATGCTCCAGACCGCACCCGGATCCTTCCGGGAGGACGCGGCGCGTGCCGGCTTCAGCCCCGGGCCGGCCATGGGGGAACAGCTCTTCAAGGCTGTCATGGAACACCCCGAAGGGCTGTGGATCGGCAAGTGCGACCCATCGAAGCCCTTGAAAGCGCTCCGCACCGACGATAAGCGGATAAACCTCCTGATTCCCGAGATCGCGGAAGCCGTCAAGGCCATTGACGTCCAAAATGAAGAGATCGGACTGCGCACGCAGCAGGAATTTCCGCTCGTCCTCGCGGCCGGCCGCCACATGGATTTCAACGCCAACGCCATCATGAGAGACCCGGCCTGGAACGAGGGAAACGATAGGGCCTGCACTCTGATGATGCATCCTGCGGACGCGGAGAAGTTGGGTCTGGCGGACGGAAGCATGGTGAGGGTGTCAACCGAATCGGGCTCGGAGGATATCCTGTTGGAAGTGACCGGAACGATTCAACAGGGTCAAGACATCATGCCGCACGGTTTCGGGCTGATCCATGCAGGCAGCAAATACGGCGCGAACGTGAATCGTCTCACGAAAAGCAGCAACAGGGACCCAGTGGCGGCTACCCCGCTACACCGATTCGTTCCCTGCCGCGTTGAAGCGGCGTGAGGCTTTGCCGACCCGTCAATCCGTCGTGGAGGTGATGC
The DNA here is from genome assembly GCA_043799015.1 of Pseudomonadota bacterium. Classification (GTDB taxonomy): domain Bacteria; phylum Desulfobacterota; class Desulfomonilia; order Desulfomonilales; family Desulfomonilaceae; genus JAZDOF01. Next base: position 2,866 of record JAZDOF010000859.1, read on the forward strand.
ATGAATTCACAGGGCCCCGGGACTACGTACTCATTCGGCCCCTTCCTTGAAAAGGTTCAACGAATTGACTTCTATCGGGACGACCCTTTCCTGCGGAAAGTGACGGAGCATTACGCCGGAGATGATTGGCCCCTTCTGGACGAAAAGCTCCTTGCGTTTTCTCCTCCGGTCTCTTTCAGGTTGAGCGACCTGGCATCGGAAGCCGCGCGCCCCGAATTCCGCCCCTTCCTCCAGCATTACGACGCGTACAACAACCGTGTCGATAGGATCGTACGTTGCCGGGAGACCTTGATTATCGAAAAAGAGATATTTGGTGAGGCCCTCTTTTCGGACCGGACGTCTCCATGGGAACGGTTCGTAAAACGGTTGGTGCTGCACGAGCTGGGAGAGATCGGCGTCTTGTGCCCGATAGCCTGTACCGAAGGCCTCATTGCGCTCATAGAAGCCTTTCCGGAGGGCCGCCACCCTGAAGTGGAACGAATCCTCATGCACTGCAAGGAAGGAATGGGAGGAGAGTTCGGCATCGGGGCCCAGTTCATGTCGGAAATTCAGGGGGGATCGGACATTCCCGCAAACCTCCTGGAAGCACATCCACGAGGAGACCGTTACGAGCTTTTCGGCAACAAATTCTTCTGTTCCGCAATACACGCGGATTACGGCGTGGTAACCGCGAAGGTCAAGGGCACCGACGATATAGGGACTTTTGTCGTACCGTCATGGCTGCCCGATGACAAAGAGCTGCAAAAGAGAAACGGATACCGCATCAACCGCCTCAAATGGAAGATGGGCACCGTGGAATTGCCCACCGCTGAAGTGGATTATGACGGAGCCGTGGCCTACGCTGTGGGCCCCGTCAACCGGGGTGTAGCCAATGTTGTGGGGATAGTGCTGACGCTCTCCAGGATCGCAGTCGGCATAGCCGGCGCGGCCACGATGTTGCGGGCCACACGTGAAGCCGTTGTCTACAGCGCATTCCGTGAGGCCTTCGGACGCAAGATCGGCGAGTTTCCCCTGGCGGCCAAACAACTGAAGGATATTGTCCGGACCACGCAGCGCACCACAGCGGGCGTATTCAAGGTTTACGACCTTTATCTCCGGCTCGGCGGGAGGCTCCAAGGCGGCCTTAATTCGGACAAGGAAGGCGACCGGAAGAAAGCGCGTTTCAATCTGAGGGAACTGATTATTCTCCAGAAGCTTGTGACGGCCTATGAAGCGGTCGATGTCATCCGAAAAGCAATTTCCTTCTTTGGCGGTCACGGGGTAATCGAGGACTTCTCCGCTCTTCCAAGGCTGTTCCGCGACGCGACGGTCAACGAATTGTGGGAAGGGCCACGAAATGTTCTTCTTACCCAGGTTTTTCGAGATATACAGCGTGCGGCGGCCTGGTACCCGCCGGAGGAATTTGTGGGAAGCGTGCTGGAAGGAGCGTCCAAAGACACGATACGGGAGTTATCAAGCTCCCTGAAGGCGTTTCTCCAAGAGCCGCCTCTGATGGGACACGACGAAGCCGCCATGGATCGCGCTGGAGATTGGGAGACCTATTGCGAAGATCTGTTTCGGGCATATCAGGAACGGGCTTTGGAAGAGGTCGGGACCTCCCCGATTTTCGCGGAGCATTGACCGGAGCAGGGTTGACTTCATTCAGCCCTACTCTTATTCAAGAAAAGGCGTTCCGCTTATTTAACAGAGCCTGGGGCGGTGCCGGGAGTAGGAATACGCCCCCGCGGGGCAACCGATCCCTCCGGCGTTCGGCCCCGATCCGGAGTAAAGGCTGCCGGTCGACGACGGGGTCCAAGGGCGACCGGCAGCTCCTATTTCGAGACGACTCCTTAGTGAGCGTTTCCGCACTTTGAGTGAGGTATTCTTCATCTCTTAGTCTCGATGACCTCCCGCGGCACCGGTCCTGGGCGGCCGCCGGAAGCCCCGGCCCTACCGAACAACCAAGAGCGGTGACCCAGGGAGAGCCCTCGTATCTTTTGGGGTAAACGTTCACCCCGCCGGCTCGCCAGCCTCGGAAAATTCTAACCACAAAGGCACCAAGACACGAAGAAGAATTTGAAATAATTCAAAAAAACATATTAATTGGCTAATAGTGTCCGCTTGTCGGTGAGGGCGGATGGCTTGTCCCGAAGGCCTGAGAAAACATTAGCCTTTGATTTCTTTGTGCCTTTGTGTCTTCGTGGTTTATTCTTCCCCCATCGTGGTGAACGATTACCTTTAGGGAGACTTGACGTTCCATATCCTGCGTAGATCCCACAGGAGGAGACATGACGCGTCGGAACGCGGCAACGATTGTCTGGGCCCTGCTATGCGCCGCGGCAATAGGGCAAATGATATATTATTACCCGCAACTACCCGAGAGGGTGGCGTCCCATTTCGGACCCACGGGCGCGCCCGATGGTTGGACTACCAGGCAGGGGCTCACCACCTGCTATCTGTTGGTGGTGTCTTTCATGATGGTAATGTTCACGGCGCTGGCCTATGGAATTCCGAAGATGCCGGTTTCATTGATAAACCTACCTAATAAGGCCTACTGGCTGGGGCCGGAGCGGAAGGAGGAAACCTTCTCACTTATTCGCGGGAGTTTTCTTTGGTTCGGCTCGGCAACGATGCTGTTGTTGATCGACATATTCAGGCAGGCGTTCATCCTGAACATAAGCGGGGACAAATCCTTATCTCATCCCTTGTTGGCTCTCGGATGTTACATGGCCTTCGCCCTCGTGTGGAGCATAGGCATGATTGCCCGATTCGTCCGGATGAAAGCGCCTCGTGCCGGGCCCACAGACCTCCGGAAGGGCCGATAGTTGATCCATAACGAGGTCGGGAACCGAATGCTGCATTTGAAATGCCAGGTCACCGGCATCCTCTTCTTTGATTCCTAGGAACCGCACCAGGAGGTCCTCCAAGATGCGGCATCGGATCAGGATTGTACCCGCCGCCGCCCTTCCCTCATCGGTAAGCCTAACCGCTCCGTGGGGCTCTTGATAGCGAAGCTTGGCTCGCGGGTTCTTTACTTCCTGTTCCAACCGATCCATCCGACGCTGCTTGTGCAGACGGACCTGACAGCCGTTGACCGCCATGATAACTTTCCTTGGTCGATATTAACGGCCGGCTCCATCACCCCAGCGAACCGAACACGAGAAAAATCGCCTGGTTCCAGGAGCATGCACCGCCCTCCATGGTAAGACCTCGCAGGTAAGTGAAGGGTTACGAATTCCCAAATGCCCCCTTGACAAGAAACGCTGCGAGAGGGTATTGTAAGGACGTTTCGGGCGGGTAGCTCAGGGGGAGAGCACTGCCTTCACACGGCAGGGGTCGGAGGTTCAAATCCTCTCCCGCCTACCATATAAATACTTGAAATGATTACAAGTAAGGTCGTGAGCCCACACGGCCTTTTTTCTTTGGCTGACGATTTGGCGTCATTTTGGCGTCGCTTTTTTCGTGATGCTTCATCGTCAACCTTCCTCGACCATATCCAACTCGGACCACCCGTGGTCGAACGTCATGGCGTCCACCGCGTTGAGGAGCACCTCATCAGACAGACGGATGTACCGATCTTCCACGGTGCGGTTGGAAGAATGCCCCACTATGGAGTTCCTCACGGCGGGGTCCATGCCCGACCGTTGCGCGTTGGTCTTCCACGTGTGTCTCAGATCCTTTATCTGGAGCCCTTTCAGGCTCGATCCCAGCGCTGCCGAGCTCCACGCCTTTCGGATCATGCCGTAGTCGATCGGCTTACCTTGATGGGTGCCGCAGTGATTCCGGTAAGGGCTCGTCATGAAATAAAGCTTGCAACGTGATTTCGCGTTTACTATAAACGTGGGGCATGGATGACGCGTACAATATCACAACCCGATGGA
>JAZDOF010000861.1:0-7160 GCA_043799015.1 Pseudomonadota bacterium
TCTCCGTAGGGGCCTTGCAGAAAACCCGTCATTCCGGCAAGTCCGACTCCGGGGCCGAGGCCGGGGCCGAGGAGTGGGTGCTTGCAATAGCCGCTCCCATCAAGGCCCAGGACAAAGTAAAGGGCGTCTTTACCGCCTACCTGCGCTGGAAATCGCTCGAAGACCTATTGACGAGCACCAAGGTCGCTCAAAGCGGTTATCTGTTCGTTCTCGACAAGGACGGTAGATACATAGTGCATCCAGACCGTAGCCTCTACGGTAAGCAAATGACCGACGGAACCGAGCTGGCGGCGCTGGGGGCCGCGGTCAAGGAACGAAAGGCTTCGGTCACATATGACTGGACCAATCCTAAAACCGGCAAGTTTGAATCAAAGATCGCGGGAATCTCATACCCAAAGGCCGGGAGAAACCTACAGGACCTTGAATGGAAGGTCATCGCCACCGCCCCTTCAGCCGAGATTCTGCTATTGCCCAATATTCTACGGACTCTGGCCATGATAGCAATGGGAGCGATTGCCGTAGTCCTAGGCTTGTCAACGGTCTTTGCAGGCAGGATATCCAAACCCATCGCCACCCTTGCGGACATGGCACGACGGGTTGCCGACCGAGATCTGACCGTTGAGGTCCCGGTTTTTTCTCGCTCCGATGAAATAGGCGACCTTAGCAAGGCTTTTGCGTTGATGCTGGAGAGCTTCAGGAATCAGATCGGCCACATGCTCAACAGCGCTGATGTATTGAAGGCCGCTGTACAACAAATCACCGCGACCGTTTCTCAAGTTGCGTCGGGAGCCGGCCAGGTTGCAAGCGCCGTATCGGAAACCGCCGCCACGGTGGAAGAGCTTCGACAATCGGCGGAAACGGCCGGCGGTAAGGCTAAGGAGCTGGCGCAAACGGCGAGAAACGCTCTGGGTGCTTCCGCCGAGGGGCGGGAGGCAACCGATGGTACCATCCGAGGAATGCGCCTGATCAGGGACCAGGTTGAATCCGTCGGAGAAACGGTAAGAAAGCTGAACGAAAAGAGCGCGTCAATCGAGCATATAGTGGACACCGTCAGTGACCTTGCGGATCAATCCAACCTCCTGGCCGTCAACTCGTCCATAGAAGCGGCGCGGGCGGGCGAAACGGGCAAGGGTTTTGCCGTAGTCGCTCACGAGATCAAAAGCCTGGCGGATCAATCGAGGCAGGCAACCCTTCAGGTGGGGAACATACTCCAGGAAACTCGAAAATGGATAGGCGCCGTGGTGACCTCAATGAACGAGGTAAATAAGACTATTGAGGGGGGCATCGAACAATCGTCCAAGACTGAACAAGCCATTGCGGTCTTGGACCGGTCCGTTGAGATCTCGTCGAGGGAAGCTATTTTCATTGAGACGGCCAGTTCTCAACAAAGCCTCAGCATGGATCAAGTATCAAGCGCCATGGTAAGTATTGAGACGGCTATGAGCCAAAACCTTCGCGGGGTGGGACAACTCGAAGACGCGGCCGAAAAACTGGCCGACCTAGGAGAACACATCCGCACCTTGATTGAAGCCTACAATATGGGCAGGGCGGATTCGGCACGGTGAAGGCCGGCCCGGCCTTCCGAGGCCGGGCAATGGACACTTACCGTCTATTCCAGGACGTGGATATTCTTCCGGCGACAGATGTCCTTTAGTATTTTCGGCCATACCGACACGCCGACTTCCCCGAGATGTGCCTTTTGAAGCAGCAACATGAATGTGCGTGACTGCCCGATGCCTCCACCGATGCTCAAGGGTATTTCGCCATTCATGATTGCCCGGTGATACGGCAGTTTGAGGAAGTCGGTAAGCCCCGACATCTCAAGCTGTTTCGCGAGGGTTTCGGCCGTGACGCGTATCCCTCCGGACATGAGTTCGTGCCGACGCTTCGTGACCGGGTTCCATACGAGGATGTCACCGTTCAGTCCATGCATGGGTCTACCGTCTGCGGATACGGTGTCTGAGACCCAATCATCATAGTCCGCCGCCCTCATTTCATGGGGGTATCCATCCTTGAGAGGCCGGCCGATCCCGTAGATGAAAACGGCGGGGTGGTCCTGAAGGATTCGGGTCTCGCGTTGTTTCCTCGGCAACTCCGGATACCGGTCCAGAATATCCTCGGCATGGATGAAGGTGAGCTCGTCCGGGAGGTCCGGGACGGCTCTTGAACTCAGTTCGGGAAAACGGCCCTTGATGTGGACTTCGGCACCTTTGACGACCTTCCAGATCTTTTCGACAACCGCCTTCAGGAATTCAAGGGTCCGTTGCTCTTCGGTAACGGCTATTTCCCAATCCCATTGATCCACATACGCACTGTGATCATGATCGAGAAAGTAGTCCTTGCGCACCGCACGCATGTCCGTGATCAGACCTTCCCCGGGCTTCATATCGAATTGCCGCAGCGCCGTTCGTTTCCATTTCGTGGCAGCCTGGACGATTTGGGCGTCCACGGGATTGCGACCATGGTCGTTGGAAATGTGAAATTGAATCGGAGTCCTTGACCCGTCACGATCGAGCAGGTCGTTCAAACCGCTTTCCGTATCTACGATAAGAGGTACCGTAATGCGAATAAGGTTCAGTTCCTTGCAGAGGTTCTCCTCCACGTAGTCCTTGAGCTCGAATACCGCCATCTGAGTCCGCTTCGGAGTAAGCGCGGACGCGTAGCCGTCCGGGAGGATTTTCTCCAGATCGTCATAGTTACCTATGCCGGGTCCCGCCAAGTCCGCTTTCTTATCGGGCATAGGGCCTCCTTGAGTTTAACGGCCTGGGATGCCGTAAGTTTTCGGCTTGTGATCAGGGGAGTCGAAGAGGTGAGAATTAGATCCCAAAGCGTTTTGTCCCCGCGTTCGCCCCCCACCCAATATCCGTCCCAGTCTATTCCACGCGCTTGAATGTGGCAAACAGCCCCGGATCGGGAGTGTTTTCGTAGACCTCCACCAGAGTGAACCTGTCCGGACCTTCGAATCTTACGTAGATCACCTCGTCGTCTTTCCCGACGGATGAGAGGTGGCGAAGTTCATGGCCGTTAAGGTTCCATTTCCCCGTATGGACCTTTTCGGTTTGACCCAGTCGGCTGACTCGGCGAAAGGTCCCGTCGTTGTTGTATTCCACGAGAAGAGTGTAGGCATTGGGGCCGACGGACACGAACGGCCTCCCCTTGTAGCTGGTCCTGTATGGTTTTCCGGGCTCTTTTGTTTGGGTTATCTCCCACTTGCCTACGATGCCCACCCGTGGTCCTTCGGCGGGGCCTTTTTTTTCGTTGGCGTAAACGGGCGAGATCAGCACCATCACTGCAAACCAGACAAAAAGGTATGTACCCATGCAGTGTCGAGCCACCTTACGCTCCTTTCGGCAGGCATCCCACGCGTGAGGTCACGTGGCGCCAACTAATAATAATTGCGGATGTGGGCCGGATGCCTCCCACAATGTGCCAAGAACGTGCTAAGACACTAACACAAGTATTGATTTTAGGCAACTTGAACCTTCGATTCGGAGAGGTGTCTTGTTGAGGACTTCGGACCACGGCGGCAGTGTGGCACGACGAATTGCGTCTCGAATTCAACGTGTTATCGCAGGACAAAGGCTTGTTGGCGCATCTCTGACCCTGACGGGCGTCTTGGTAGCGCGCATGGGCATAATAAGGTTGTTGGCGCTGTACCGCGAATTGGCCCCTTACTTCCCGATTTCACTAACCGATTCGACATCAGGCCTTATTTCGCAGCCCATCCCCTGGTTCATTAACTTGTTCATCACGGTTATCGGATCCATCTGCGCGGTACTCGTCGGTCTCATGTGGGTCCTTTCCGGACTCGCGGACGCCCTTGGTCGTCGAGGAACGGAGGAATCCCCCGGGGGCCTGCAATCGCCCGAACTCGTCGCGGAATCCATGATTACGTGCGTACCCCGCTACGGCCGTTCCGCCGGGCTGCTCGTCGGAGTGATCTCGAGGGTTTGGCCCGGAGCGCGATTCATATCACCCGCCACCGGATCGCTGATCCGGGGTATATTGCTTTCCGTGGGCCGCATTATCCTCTTGGGGTTCGTAATCGCCGTCATCTTCCGTGTACTCCAGGAAGTACCGTGGGCTGCAAAGAAACTTTTCCAAAGAGACTTCCTCTTATCGGTCCCCTATCCCAAGCAGCTTTACGCATTGCTGGGTCTAACGGCCGCGATAAACCTGGTTATGGGGTTAAGCCTCCTACCCTTCACAAGCAGAACTCCGGAGCGCACGCGGAAATCTTTCGCGGTACACGGTCGGGGAGATCCTCAGCTCTTCTTCTCCTTGCTGGAAGAGGGTTGTAAGCTCCTCACTCCACGGGGCAAGGCGGGCCCCCGGCCGGTGCGACTGGAGCGCCTCGGACCGACCGTTGTCCGCGGTACGCTCATAGAAAATGCGCCGTCGTCGGTAAGATCGCCCGGTCGAATTGCCGCGTACGGATGTATTCCCCTGATGATCCTTGCGATGGTTATGGGTTTCTCGAGGCTGATCCACTTCGCCATGCCGGTCCAGCCCGTGGAATACACGGAGTTCTTGTCACGGCACTTTCTCAATTATATCGTGGAAATCGCATTTGCCTTCGCGCTCATCCTCACGGGTCTACATTTCGCCGAAAGGGCCGGAATTCTTTTCGGCATACGCCGCTACGCTTCCCTGATCGTCTTTTTCAGCGTGGAAGCGGGACCCGTGGAAGAGCCCGGGGCTCAGCAATCCGACCTCCCTCGCATGACACGGACCAAGTCAGGAGAAACGGCCTGGGAAGTGGTGCAAGGTGTTGACCAGGGCTTTGCCCGATGGGTCCGGGACCCGAGTGCAGGCGAACGGTTCCTCGTTGAAGCGTATTGGGCCCAGGCGGAATCGGAAGCCGCTTCGGACGACCAACCGAGGTATCCGACCGGTTCAAGACGGTCCAAGTCCTTGGATCTATCGATGGAGCGGATACTCGAATTGCCTTTTCTTGTAACGTTCTCAAAGGAACCGACGGAAGACGGCGCCGGGATCGAGGGAGATACCCCACAGGCGCCGGAATAGGAGACGGGTCGGTCACCCCCACGTGACCCGTCCATGGCATCGACGGAATAACCATATCGAATGACGGAGTTTTCCTTAAGTCACCGGCATTGAGGTTCAACGATGGCCGACCCGGATTTGTTGATCGACCCGCACCCCGAACCTACGGCAAAAGCCGGCGTTCAGCTCCAGGCAATACCTGGACGGAAACATGGACGAATATGTGATGCCCGAGTTCGGTTGAATACTTTCGTATATTACGCGCACCTTCAATTCCGCGTCCATCCAGACGGCATCGATGGGGAATTTCATCCCCTGCATGTGAATGGAATAGGCCCTGTCCGCGCCGAAGTCGAGCAACATACCCGTATCGTCGTCCATGCCGGTCCATTTGAGCAGTCCCTCGATCCTCGATGTGAGGGTGTCCGCCACGACGCCGGTTATGACCTTATGGCCCATCGTGATGGAGACCTTACGAAGATGGGGCGGCAGGCGGTTCGGGCCGAAGGATGAGGGGCCGGTACCAGCGGCGGGTTCCGCGCCGACGACCGTTGGCGGACATAGCAATGCCGCGCTGAAAAGGGTGAGCAAGATGGCGGTGGATAATGTCGGCGTTTCGACTTGCAGCATTTGTGAGCCTCACGAAAATCAGGGATAAGTCATGCGACTGTTGACCGAGTCCGTGCGTCGCGCGTACTATCCCGACCGTTTGCTGATCGCAAAAGGGTTATTGAATGTTTCGGTCTTGTGGACGTCCCGAACCTTGTGCCCTGCCCCAAGGATGACCAATTATCGGACACTCAGCGAACCACGGGCATAACCCCCGGTGGTCGTCAACCGTTGTTACCGGCCGTTACCATTTGACCCCGGTCCATGCGTTCGTTCGCATTCCCCGGTTCAAAGGCTCCCTGGTTGACGTTTACCCATATCATGTCTTAGAGCGGATGACACGTGCTTGAATGTTTTCTTGACTTCGTCAACGATCCACGGGCTAGGGACTGGGAACCGGGGCACCACGAGCAGATCCCCGCTTCCGAGCCCCGGTTCGAGGATTTCCCGGCCGACCTGCACCCGAAGGCCCGCCGGCTCATAAATGAAGCGGGCATCGACCGATTGTACTCCCATCAAGCCGAAGCCATACGTCTGTGCCTGGAGGGCAGGAATGTCGTTCTGGCCACAAGTACGGCCAGCGGGAAGACCCTGGCTTATCAGGCGCCGGTTATCCACCGCTTGTTGGAAGACCCCAAGGCCAAGGCTTTGTTCATTTTTCCCCTCAAGGCATTGGAGCGGGACCAGCGAGATTCGTTCAATTCCCTGGCCGCCGTTGAAGGGCTCTCGGCGCAGGTCTACGACGGCGACACGCCCGATGCCGAACGCCGGATCATCAGACAGAACCCGCCTCGCGTGCTCATAACCAACCCCGACATGCTCCATGTGGCGATGCTTGGTTACCATGATACCTGGCGTCGGTTTTTTCAAAACCTATCGTTTGTAGTCCTTGATGAAGTCCATACGTACAAAGGCATATTCGGCAGCCATGTCTCGCAGGTGTTGATGAGACTGCGTCGCGTCTGCCGTCTGCACGGCGCGCGGCCCCGTTTCTTTTGTTCCTCCGCTACTGTGGCGAATCCCGCGGAATTCGTCTCGAGGCTCATAGGCGAGGAGACGGTGGTGGTAGACAGGAGCGGAGCGGCCGTCCCCGAGCGTCACTTCATTTTTGTTCGCCCCTACTTCAGTCCATTTAGGACCGCGGCGAAACTGTTCACCAACGCGCTGAGCATGGGCCTGAAGACGATAGTGTTCACAAGGGCCCGCAAGATAACGGAACTCATAACAAAATGGGTGATGGAGGACGCTCCCGAGCTTCGTGACAGAGTCAGTGCGTACCGGGCCGGTTTCCTGCCCGAGGAGCGGCGAGAGATAGAGAGAAAGCTGTTTTCCGGTGAGATGGACGGGGTGATATCCACTTCGGCACTGGAAATGGGCATCGACGTAGGCGGCCTCGATCTCTGCGTGCTCGTGGGATATCCCGGCACCATCATCAATACTTGGCAGCGGGGGGGACGCGTGGGGCGGGCGGGGCGGCCCAGCGCCATAGTGCTTGTTACCGGCAACGATGCCCTGGATCAATATTTTCTAAGGAACCCACAGGA
>JAZDOF010000930.1:0-5139 GCA_043799015.1 Pseudomonadota bacterium
CAAGTACCGGGCTCCGTTTTCGAATTGGTTTCGGGCCAATTCGCGGACAAATGCGGCGTCGCGTTCTTGAATGGCCTTGGCCACCTGTTTTCTGGTCCCGTTGATCTTTTCCCCGATGACTATCATGGGGATAACCCTTTCATTCCTTATTATGACGTACCGCCGAGCGGGGCCTGCCGCCAATAGAATTATCTAGTCTTCTATAAGTGTCAAGACCTTCTTCATTGCGCCTCTCCCTTTTTCATCCTCGTCTCATGGGATTCCTTTCATCTGAGCCTTCCTCACGGGGTGCATGATACCCGCTCCAATGCCGTGCAGGCCGACCCGCGCCAGCCGCGTTACCTGGGCCCGGAGGCTCGTACTAAAGCGAGGAAGCTGCCTATGACCGCCGACCTTGGGGGGCAAGGGAGAATTCCATCGTGCCTCGAAGTCCCTATGTCGAGGCGGTTCATGACGGCTAACCCTCCAGCCGTGCTTCGTCCCCCACGATATATATCGGACCCGCTTCCCTCTCACTATTGCCACGGCCACAGACTCTTGCCCCACGGCCGAAACTCACGCCTGAGCCGTACTATTTGCGCGTTCAGTCTTTCCCTTTCTTTGCGGTAATCCCGTTTTGGCCCACTCCTTGGGCACCTTCTTTCGTCGGAATCGAGCGTATGTGCGATGAATCTCCCGGCCTTGAGTACTACGTACGGCGTCTCCAAGAGCGCCTCCATGGGCTTTGAAAGCCGCTCCAGTTCAGACAGCAGATAATATCTCGTTGGGTCGTCCAAACAACCGGAGTTCCTACCGGCCTGAGCGATGACACCGTACACTGCCTCGGTCGGTTGAGTGCGAACCGTCTCTTTGAGCGACTGGGTGAGCCGCTCGGGAACGGGACGCGAATCGTCGAGGTACATTAGGGCCAGACTAAGATCCTTGGTTCTCTTGTCCGAATAATGCAAGCGGTCGTTGGTCCCGCCCGCGACAAACTCGGAAAACTCCCGAGACTCCTTCCTTACGAATACGGAGCCGTAGCCGTAAGGATCAACGAAAATGCGACGCCATTCGTCCGTCCGGCGAAGGGTCTCGACCAACGGTCGCGTATTCTCGGAGAGATCATCGAGTATCACCGCATGGACTCCGTACTTGTCAAGCAACTCCAGGGCCTTCATTACCGAGGGGACATTGTCGGGGTCGACGTCCACAATGGACTCGTAATCCTTTAGTACTCCCGCGGAATAAAGACTCTGTGCCCTAAGATCCATGAACACCTTCACGTTCGGCACTCGGAGGATCAAGACGTCGGCAAGAAACCAATTTGCAAACACTCTTCCGCCGATGCCGTTATTTCGAGCGAATTCCGTCAACTCCGCGTTGGAAACGGCTTGAGGGCCTATGATCTTCTCGGCCGGGGTTGAGGGAGGCAAGGTGGGATTACCGGTGAGCACGGGTAATAAGGTGTTGTCCATCAGGACGAAGATCAGCAACGCCGGGAATCCTACGGAGAATAACCTTCCGGACCACCTCACGACTTGAACGGCTACCCGGCCGGTGAACCGATCCTTAACCGCCGCGACGACCGAATCAATCAGTACTGCCGTAATCGGGGCAAAGGCCCAGGCCGCGAACACCGCGTTTCTACCGAACCTTGCCGTTACGGCCACACAGGCCGCGCACAGGAACGATTCCATTACCCATGCATCACCTTGGGAGGCGACAAGCCCTGCAACCATTCCTTCCCGCGTCCGCTTCAGTCCCCGTAGCCCCGCCACAACCGCGAGCAGAGCCGCGGGGAGCAGCAGCGCAACCAGGAAGGGTAGGGCGTTCCAACCTGCATAGACTACCGGGCCCTTTCCGCTGAAATCGACCAACGGCGCCCATAAGGAAATATTCCTCGTCCAATCCTCGGAAGCCACTTGCTGAAAGGGCATGGTGAGATTCAGCAACCCGAAGGGGTTCAGGAAGGCCATGACCGGGACCGCGGCGATAAGAGCGACGACCCAACAAGTCGACTCCCTTCGGTTGGATACGGCACGGATGGCCGAATAGGGAGGGTTGAACCGTGCGCGAATCATGTCGAGCGCGATGATGCTTACGGGTTTAAGGCACATCAAGACGAAGCCGAGCATGAACGATCCATGGCAATTCGACCACAGGGCTAATACCGCCAAAGCCGCCGCCTGTCCGATGGGGGACTTGGACTCGGGGGAAGTTAATATGGTCGCCAAGACCATGAAGCACAAGACCCCGAAGTTTTCGGCTCTGACGGCCATCAGAGGAGCTACGGCCAGTGCGGCCGCGGCCATGGCGAACAGTGAACCTCCCTGTGATGCCCCCAATCTCCTGCACCGGAGGAAGACAAAAGGCAGTCCTGCAACCAGGAGCAGGGCCTTGACGAGCAGCGGCCCCAGATAGTCCAGGCCGGCGTAGGAAAGGTAAAGGATCAAGCCGCTAAGCCAACCCTGGTTAACCCACGCCGAGCCGGCGGTGGTGAAGGACCATCGATCCGGTAGGTCCACCCCGCCGGCAAGCGCATCCTTTCCCGCGGCCAAAGCCATGAACAGGTCGTCGTTGATTTGCCATGTACCGCAAACGATGATGACGGCCGTCACCAAGCATACCAAGGACGTCGGACCGGCGTACAAAAGACCGTTATTTTCCGGAGGAGGATGCATTACAGACTCCGATGACTCGGTTCAAATCCTATGCCGAGGAGGGAAGGCTATCCGAATAATCATAAACCCTAGGGGTGGGAGGGGACAAGGAATGAAAGGGGTATTGGAATCGCCCTGTTATCTTGTTGACAATCACGGTGTCGCTAAATACACTCTCCTCGGTAAGGTAGGCCGCCAAGTGTAGAGTAGGTTCAATGCCGCCCAGATTTACAAGGAAAGACTTCCTCGAAGCTCTCTTCAGCCGTTATTTCGCCAAGCACGACGGGTTTATCATGGTGAAAATGCTGAGACAGCTCGATCACAAGATCAGTCTCAGGTACTTCCCTAACGTGGACGCTTTGGCCAAGGAACAGTATTCACGCGATCAAAACGTCTTCTTTGGAGTGTGCCCTCGTGAGCGTATGAAGCCCGGACCGGAGAATATCCGCTACATAGTCGCTCTCTGGGCAGGATTGGACATGGGCCCGGACGGCTTTGCGGGCAACCGGTCGTTTCTTGCCGGGCCGCCGCACGCGGCAAAGGCCATACGGAGCTTTCCCATCGCCCCGTCAATAATAGTGGAATCAGGCTGGGGAGTGCATTTGTACTGGCTGATGCGCGAGGTCACGGCCGTTACCGACATAAATATTGTCCACTTGGTGTTGAGAAAAATCCACGATTACTTCCTTTGCCGGTCGGAGGTCAAAATAGATTCGGCATTGCGGCTTCCGTCTTCGTCAAATTCAAAAATACCGGGACATTTCGTAAGCTGTAACGTCAAATACATCAATACCGAATTCTTGTACTCCCTCGACGATTTTGTCGGCCTCCAATTACGACCCGCGATCATAGGCGAAGACGTACCCCCCGTGCCGATCCCAAAAGCCGCCCCCGCAGCATCTGCCGGCCGTTTCGAGCCCGAGCCGTATGATAATGAAGAGGATGATCGTGCGGGCTCGATTGATGAGACCGAAGTAAAGGAATTCCTGGCCCGCGACAAGTCCAGAGTTGCATACCTCGGCAAAACTCCGCCCTTGAAGAAGGCCCCCGAGCCTGTAGCCGAATCGCCTGCTCCGCCCGCACCTCCAACTCCTCCCGGCCCAAAGATATCCGAGGAGTACATACCCGATGACGATGAAGAAGATGACGGAGGCATCGAAGTACTATCGGAAGAAATCTCCGACGAATTTGCCGACCAAGTGGCCGACGCCGTTGTCCGCAAGATCCGTGACACTCTTATAGATGAAATCGTTGATAAATTGGTAATTCGCTTGATGGGAACGAAGAGGACCTGATTATCCACGGCGAAAATCCGGTGACGTTCTTTCTCCTTTTCGGTTGGACCGGCCCTTCCCGAAATTCCATATAGTGACCGGGGAAACCGGGCTGACCTGATAAAGCGCGCAGTCCCGAGTCGCGGCCCTTGCATGCGCGGAGGGTATGGTTTAGACTCCCGTGAGAAACTGACCGCATGGTCATAGCAGGTCCCCGACCATGAAGACTCCCCCTCAGACGGGCACAGCGCTTTTCAGGAACCTCAGCTTAGAGAAGCGGGAAAAGGTCCTTAACGCGGCAATTGATGAGTTCGCGACCAAAGGCTATAGCCAAGCCTCCATGAATAGTCTGGTCAAGCTGGCGGGTATCAGCAAGGGTAGCCTATTCTTGTACTTTCGTACCAAGGGTGATCTATTCGACTGCGTGGTGGAGATGGCCACGGAAAAGGTTACGGACTATTTGCGCGTGGTGCGGGACGAGACGGCCGTATTGCCGTTCATTAAGAGGATCGAAAATCTTATCCGGTCCGGTTTCCTTTTCATCGATAGTCATCCGCGGCTTGCGAGGATCTATTTTCACTTGCTTCAATCGGGGGAGGCTCCGTTCCACGGTGACAGGGGGGCGGCCCTTCACAGACGAAGCATCGAGTTTCTGTCCGAGTTTATCGTTTTGGCGAAGCATAGACGTGAAATCAGGGCCGATCTGGATGTGGAGTGCGCTGCCTTCCTTCTCAATGCCCTTTTGGAACAATTGCTCCGCGCATACTTTACCGAACACATCGGATCAGGTCTCGGACTCTACAAAGGGGACCAGTGGGAACTGGAACGGTGGGTGAGCGAGAGCTTGGTATTGGTGGAAACGGGGTTGTCGCCCGCGTCTCGGCCGGCACGGCCTTGAGAAAGAGTAGGGAATCTCACCCCAAAGGACAAAGAATGAACCACGAAGCGACAAAGAAACCCTAGACTCACGGCTGGTTATCGGCGGACCCGGTTGGTGCTTGAATCCTAGCCTATGTGCCGTCTCCGTGTCCCTTCGTGTCTTGGTGATTTTGTGGTTTGATTTTCATGAGTTGACAAAGGGTCGCACCGAACGATTACCACCCCGCACTGAACTTGGAAATCTTGATCGCGCCGACGCGAGTCTTAAAGACGGCAGGTTGCCCACAAAGGAGCTGATATGCGGTACTTTACGTTTTCACAAAGACGGTCGGACGTTGCTTCATGCG
>JAZDOF010000933.1:0-2785 GCA_043799015.1 Pseudomonadota bacterium
CCGGGATGATACTGTCCGCTAAGGCTTTTCTGGATGACAACCCCAAACCCTCGGACGAGGAGATCCGTACCGCGCTCTCGGGCAATCTTTGCAGGTGTACGGGCTACCAGAAGATAGTTGAGGCGGTTCAGGCAGCGGCCGAGACCATCAGAACCGGGGAGGTGTCGTGATGGCCGAGTATCAAGTTCTCAATACGAGAGCCCCGCGGCTCGATGCTCCTGCGAAAGCGACAGGACAGGCCAAGTACGCCGAGGACCTTTCCTTTCCGGGTCAACTGTACGCGGCGATTCTCCAGAGCCCCATCGCCCATGGGCGTATTCTAAACATAGACACTTCCCGGGCCAAGAAGCTCGTCGGCGTCAAAGCCGTGGTAACGGCCAAAGACGCAGGTTTGGTAAGGTACGGAGTGTCACCGGCAAGATACGATGAGACCCTTTTCGCGCACGACAAGGTGCGCTACGTTGGGGACGAGATCGCGGCGGTGGCGGCGGTGGACCGGGCGACGGCATTGGAAGCGCTGGACCTCATCAAGGTTGACTACGAAGAGCTGCCGGCGGTATTCGACATGTTCGAGGCCATGAAGGACGGCGCTCCGCAAATCCACGATGAATTCCCGGGCAACATGAATGCCGAAGTGCATCAGGAATTCGGGGACGCGGATGCGGCCTTCGCTGAATGTGACCTTGTGGTAGACCACTCCTTCATCAATAAGCGTCAGGATGCGGCCTTTATAGAGCCGCACTCGTGCCTTGCCGTATTCGACCTGCAAGGCAAGCTAACCCTGTACACCTCGACGCAGGTTCCCCATTACGTTCTTCGCACTACAGCCATGGTACTCGGGATGCATGCGGGCGACGTACGCGTGGTGAAGCCCTACGTCGGCGGCGGTTTCGGTCCAAAGTGCGAGGCCACTCCCCTGGAAATGAGCTCCGCGTTCCTTGCCAAGGTGACCGGCAAGCCGGTCAAGATGACGTATTCTCGGGAGCAGGTTTTCCTCCACAGCCGTGCGCGGCATCAGTTCTACGCGGAAATGAGCCTCGGTGTAAAGAAAGACGGCACCATGACGGCCCTGCGCAACAAGGCCATCCTGGACGGGGGAGCGTACACGAGTTTCGGCATTGCCACGGTATACTATTCCGGCTCACTCTTGGGCGGTCCGTACCATCTCAAAGCGATGAAGTACGACGGATATAGAGTATATACCAACAAACCCGCATGCGGGGCCCAGCGTGGGCACGGCGGGGTCGCTCACAGGGCCGCGTTCGAGCAGTTGCTCGATATGACCGCCGAGAAACTGGGCATGGATCCGGTTGAAATGCGGCTCAAGAATATGATGGTCGCGGGCGAGTCCACGGTGAACGAGCTCGATATGTCGAGCCTGGGAATGCGTGAATGCATCGAAGCCGTGCGTGACGGCTCGGACTGGGGGAACAAGAAGGGTAAGCTGCCGAAAGGCAAGGGGATAGGTGCGGCCTGCGGGTTCTTTGTATCGGGCGCCGGATACCCGATTTACAGGTCGGATACGTACCATTCCACCGTTGTCATCAAGGTGGCCGAGGATGGGGGCACGGTAAACGTGCTCACGGCATCGGCCGAAATCGGCCAAGGCTCGGACACGGCAATGGCTATGGTGGCCGCCGAGACCCTCGGCATAACTCTCGATGCCGTTCGCGTTTCCTCGGGCGACACGGATTTCGGGGTTGATCTGGGGGCATATTCGAGCCGACAAACCCTCATGACCGGACATGCCACGAAGGAAGCAGCGGAGGAGATCCGGGCCAAGATCACCGAGGTACTGGCCCGGAAGATGGGAGTTGATTCCGCGTCTATTACCTTCAAGAACGGGTGTGTGTATTTCGACGGGGGGCCCGGGGATTTCCAGGCCACCCGCAAGGAGTACATCAAGGAGCATCGCGGATGGACCGATCCTCCTGCCGGCGATTACCTAACCTTCAGGGAGGCGGCTAGAACGGCATTCCTGGAACTTGGCAGCATAGTGGGTACCGGCAAGTACAAACCTCCCCGGCTGGGCGGATCGTACAAAGGTGCTGCGGTGGGCACGTCACCGGCTTACGGGTGTTCGGCTCAGGTCGTGGAAGTCACCGTGGACTTGGAAACCGGCCAGGTTACCGTGGACAACATGACCGACGCCCATGACTGCGGCTTGGCCATCAACCGAACTTCGGTGGAAGGCCAGATGCAGGGTTCGCTTTCCATGGGCCTTGGGGAATGCCTTTTCGAAGAGGTGAAGTTTGATGCTCGGGGCCGAGTCCTAAACGGGAACCTGGGAGAATACAAAATTCCCACCGCACTCGACATGCCCAAAGTCAAGAGCATTATAGTGGAATCAGGCGAGCCCAACGGTCCCTACGGCGCGAAGGAAGTGGGGGAAGGGGCCATAATGCCCACGATCCCCGCAATTCTTAACGCGATTTACGACGCGACGGGAGTGCGGGTCACCGAGCTCCCCGTGACCCCGGAACGCCTTTTTCTGGCCATGAAACGGCAGGAGAAGGAACAGGCCTAGACGAAGGGCGCGTGAAGGTCCGCCTTACCGTTCCTTCGGGAACATGTATATACTGGTTGCCAAAAGTTTTGTCCGAAATAGCCAAATCCCCCCACCCCCCTTTATCGGGAGCCCGGTAAGGGGGGAGCCAAAATGCCCCATCGGAACGAATGATTACCCCCCTTTTGTAAAGGGGGGGTAGGGGCATAGGCGCTAACTTTAGGCTCGCGATTTGTTTTCAAATGTTGTATAGCACGTTCCCGGAGGAACGTCGATGCA
>JAZDOF010000942.1:0-6657 GCA_043799015.1 Pseudomonadota bacterium
GGGGCATTCCATCCCGGAAACGCTCGATATCCAATCGCCGGACCGCTGCGTGCGCGGTTCATGGACAATGTTAGGTGGAGTGTGTATGACTATATCAAGTTACGTACCGAGCGGGCGGCCTCGTCGCCGGTGGACCCAAAAAAATGGGTTCGGCGACAAACGAGTTTCCGGCAGCGCCGGCAGCGGCTTACAGGCGCTTGTTACGAGGACGGCCCACCGGCCTTTCCCGGAGACGTCCTTTTTTTTGGTTGCCTGAAAGTCGGTCTTGTAATACACGTATGGATTTATCGAGGTCGTGACTCGGATACCGTGCTGTCAGAGGGTAAGTAGATGAACCAGACGCTTGTTAGTGACGAATTTCTTCCGTTAAGGAAGCTGTGGCGACTTGCCGTAAGGGGATTGCGCACCGCATATATTCAAGGGACCACCATAGTAAGACTGCTCCCTTCTGAAAGGGCCATCCAATTTTATTACAAGTTGCGTCGTAAGAGCTATGACTTCCAGTGGGCGATGGATCCGGGATACGCCAAGGGCCTTAATCGGCTGGTGGAGCTCACCATAGAGTCTGATGACAGGGTCCTGGACGTTGGTTGCGGAACCGGTTCAGCTACCGTATTGGCTGCGGAAAACGCGTCGAAGGTTATCGGTATCGACCTGTCACCGGATATGATCGAACTCGGGGTGGAAAAAACCAAGAAAAAGGGCTTGAGCAATATAGAATTGGTTTCGACTTCGGTTGAGGATTACCGGCCCAAAGAGCTCTTCGACAAAGTGATCAGTTCCTTCATGATACCCCATGTGAAGCCTGCGCTAAGGCCTTCCATCTATTCCTGCATGTATTCCTTCCTGAAACCGGGCGGAACGGTGGGCCTGTTCGGCTCGAGGGGCGAAGTCTGCGAAGTGTATGAAACGCGCAAAGAAATTGAGGAAAACCTAAAGCAAGCCGGATTTGAAGACATTCAGTTGTTCGATATCCACGATATTTACAGGATTGCTTTAGCCCGTAAGCCGGTCGAGAACGGAGATGCAGTGTAGGAGTCATTGGACTTCTTCGCGCCGTCGATCATTCGGCGTGAGGAACCGTTCCGGTTTCCTTACGCCGGCAAAACCCGCCGGCTCCCGAGTTTCATCCGCATGGGGCGCCTTGCTGACGCGCTGATTGATTGCCCGACTTCATCATCGAACCATACTCCCAGGCACGCGGACGTTGCGGAAGCTATGAGAACGCGGTATCTTCGGTCGTTACGCTCGTACCCGTTCGGGGCGCACGGAGCCGGACGATGCCGGTGCGGTAGTTCAGGCCGAGATTTGTCGTCCCCGTATGTCGTATGTAGCGGCCGAAGCTCATGTCGGCGTCCCTATTCGCCGACGACAAGGGATTAATTGGGTAGGCCGCGAGACGTCAACGACTTCCGGCAACGACCATATCGCCTTGACGTCGACGATGTTCTCGGAACGAGTCGGCAGCTCGGGTTTGAGGCCGGACGGGAAGACGCACACCCTCCCTTCTACGGTATTCCGGTGATGAGATGGAAGGGGCGTTTGCATCTAAAATTGATACTTATACGGATGATGAAAGGATAGATGATGGAAGATAGCCGACCACGCCCCTCCGAGGGCGCAACCGAAGCCGCCGGAGAGACCTCGGTGGTGGAAAACAGAGAGAAACTCGGGCATGAGGAAGATTTTGCCGCTCTTTTTGAGGCGAGCCAGGCCCAGGACAAGAGGGTGTACCGGGACGCGAAGGTAGAAGGGACCATCGTCTCAATCGGAGAAGAGTGGATCTTTGTGGATATCGGGGCAAAGAGCGAGGGAAGCATAGCCAAGGAGGAGTTTCTGGACAAGACCGGGCAACCGACCGTTCAGGTAGGAGACCCTATTACGGCATATGTGCTCAATTCCCGCGAGGGTGAGATACTGCTCAGCGTCAAGATGACCGCGGCCGCATCCGAGGAGGCGGTGAGGGGCGCGTATCGCAGCGGGGTCCCCGTTGAAGGGGTTGTGACCGCGGAAAGAAAAGGCGGTTATACGGTCACGGTCTTGGGTAAACAGGCTTTCTGTCCCTTTTCCCAAATGGACATTCACGCGGGCGGCACCCCGCAGGATTATATAGGAAAACGATTCAGTTTCCGGATCGCTGAATACTCCGAGGGAGGACGCAACATCGTCATATCGAGGCGCGCCCTGCTGGAGGAAGAACAGGCCGAGCGCGTGGCTCGGCTTAAGCAAAGCCTTACCCCGGGAGACGTGGTCGAAGGTACCGTCAAGAACCTCGTGAATTTCGGCGCGTTTGTGGATATCGGCGGGATTGAGGGATTGATCCCCATGTCGGAACTGGCATGGTACAGGGTCGAAAATGTTGGGGACATCCTAAGCGTCGGTGATCGGGTTACGGTCAAGATATTGACGCTGGATTGGGCGGGCAGGCGCATATCCCTGAGCCTCAAACAGACCGGAGTGGACCCCTGGAGCAGTGTCTCGGAGAGATACGCCGCTGGTGGGGCGCTCACCGGAAAGGTAACCAGGCTGGCAAACTTCGGGGCTTTCGTCGAACTCGAGCCGGGGATCGACGGTCTGGTCCACGTTTCGGAAATGGGTACGGGTCGAAGGATTACCCATCCTAAAGAAGTCGTTACCGTGGGCGAACTGGTGGAAGTGCGTGTCCTGTCCGTGGACCCGGAGGCCCGAAGGATATCGCTCGAACTCGCCTACGCGTCCGGGGGTGAAGAGGCCGAATCCGTCCCGGAATTGATGAAGGGGGCTCTGGTGAAGGGGACGGTGGAATCGGTAACCGACTTCGGAGTGTTCGTGGGACTGCCGGGTAGGAGAACGGGCTTGGTGCATATCTCCGAATCGGGATGTCGCGAAAAGGCCGACATGCGAAAGAGATTCGAGCCTGGTTCCACCATTGACGTGGAGATACTGGACGTTGATCCCGCGGGAAAACGCATCTCCTTGAGCGTAAAGACCCTTCAGGCTCGGGGGGAACGAGATCAGTTCGACAATTTCAGAGGGGGACAAGCTACCGGGAAATCGTTTGGGACCCTGGGAGACATTTTCAAGGACAAGTTCAAACGATAGGCGGCTACTCACGCGACGGCGGCGGTTCTCAGCGGACCGCCCCAACCCGGTTCGGAGGTAACGTGGAGAAAGGACGGCCCGCAACCGATCTCCCGGAGATAAGCGCCCCTTCGGCGGACCCGATTATCACGATAAAAGGGTTGACGAAACGCTTCGGCGCCGTGACGGCTCTGGAAGCCGTTGACCTTGAGATTTCACACGGCGAGCTTTTCGGCCTCCTGGGGCCTAACGGCGCCGGCAAAACCACCCTTCTGTCAATACTTTCCACCATCATCCCATCTTCTTCGGGAATCGCCCGCGTGTCCGGCCATGATGTCGCAAAGAACAGGCATCAAGTCAGAAAGACTATCGGCATAGTATTTCAGGATCCCACCCTGGATGAAGAATTAACGGGCGAGGAGAACCTGGATTTCCACGGTCGGCTTTACGGGTTGGTGGAACCACTCAGGAGCGAACGGACGGACGCGGTGCTCAAGCTGGTTGAGCTGGGGGACCGACGACGAGATCTGGTCAAGACCTATTCCGGGGGGATGAGACGTAGGTTGGAACTGGCCCGCGGTCTGATGCACTCACCGATGGTACTATTTCTCGATGAGCCCACGCTGGGGCTCGATCCCCAAACCAGGCGGCGTATATGGGATTACATCGCGGAGATGAGAGCAGCGGCGGGAATGACGATAATTCTTACGACCCATTACATGGACGAGGCCGACAAGCTCTGCGACAGAATCGCCATTATCGACAGAGGGCGGATAATAGCGCTGGACACACCCGAACGATTCAAGAGTTCTCTCGGTGGAGACCTGGTGGAAGTCGCCGTAGGAGACGGAGGGCAGGCATTGCTGGAAACGGCGCGGCGTACGGGCGAGGTAAAGGAAATCGTCTTTGAGGACGGGCTGTTGACTCTTGCCGTGAGGAACGGCGAGTCGTTCATCCCCAGGTTGTTTGGAGAAGCGCAGAGGTTGGGTATAGAAATATCGTCCGTGTCACTCAGGAAACCCAACCTGGAGGACGTGTTCATTAAACTGACCGGCCGGGAGATACGCGGAGAGACCGAAGCCGACGTCAAAGAACGAATGCGGATGTTCATGCAGAGGAGAAGGCGGTGAACCTGTATCAGACCATATATACTTTGTGGTTACGGGAGATGAAGCACTTCGCGCGAAGTCGGGGCCGCCTTCTCGGCTCAATGGCGCTTCCTCTCCTGTTTCTACTGGTCCTCGGCAACGGAATGGGCGGATACTTCAGATATCGTAACGACGTGTCGTATGTTGAGTTCATAGGGCCGGGGATAGTCGGCATGGCAATCCTCTTTTCGTCCATGTTCGGCGGTCTGAACGTTCTCTGGGACAAACAGTTCGGTTTTCTCAAGGAGATACTGGTGGCCCCCGTCGGCAGGACGGCAATAATGATGGGCAAGACTTTGGGAAGCGTTACCACGTCGTTGGTTAGGGCCATCGTGTTCCTGGCGGCCCTTGTAGCTATGCGGGTGGTCAACCCTGATCCCACGGGAATAGCGATTTCCGTCGGCTTCATGTTTCTTATTTCGGCGTCGTTCGTCGCGCTCGGAATAGCTATGGCATCGCGCATGAGCGACCCTCACAGCTTCCAGTTGATCATGAGCTTTTTGATCATGCCCGTTTTTTTTCTCTCCGGAGCTCTTTTCCCACTTGACGGGCTGCCCATGTGGCTGCTTAGTCTTACTTATGCGAACCCGTTGACGTACGGCATCGATGGAATGAGATACGCTCTCGGCTGTCCCCACCAATTTTCGCCGTTGCTGAATGCGGGCGTGCTGTGCGTTTTTCTCGTGATTACCACGGTGTCGGGTGCATACCTTTTCAAGACGATTACGGTATGAGCGACGCCGACCATGGATAGTTCGGGCGAATATACCGGAGGGCTGGAGGATGAACGCATCGAGTTTCATTAAGAATATCCCCATAGGGGAGCCTCAGGAATTGGTGGATCTCATCGATTACCAGGAATCACGGGTGGTGAGCCGCACCTTCGCCCAGAACAGCGTCATGAGCATGACCCTGTTCGCATTTGATGAGGGAGAAGGCTTGAGTGCCCACACCGCGGGGGGCGACGCCTTCGTGCAGGTGCTCGATGGTCGTGCCGCCATAACCATAGGCGAGGAAGAGATCGACGTCTCGGCCGGACAGGTGCTGGTAATGCCGGCCAACGTGCCCCATGCGGTAAATGCTCGGATACGCTTCAAGATGCTCCTGGTGGTGGTCAAAGGGTAGGGGACCGCCGAAAAGAGGACCACATGAGCGATCAAGGGATTGACGCGTGCGTGGCCGTGGACATCTCGGACGACGATGT
The DNA here is from genome assembly GCA_043799015.1 of Pseudomonadota bacterium. GTDB lineage: Bacteria > Desulfobacterota > Desulfomonilia > Desulfomonilales > Desulfomonilaceae > JAZDOF01. The sequence continues at coordinate 5,413 of JAZDOF010000942.1, forward strand.
CTACGAAGCCATGAAGACCATCCCCGGCTACTTGGACATAACGCCGGGCGATTTCAAGGAAATCTACGTTAGGGCCTATCGTGAGGCTTTGCTCCGGCTGAGTCGATCCGTGAAGGCAGCGGACGTAATGACCCGGGACGTGGCCGCGGTACGGGAGGACGCGAACCTTACGGACGTGGCGCGGACAATGGCATCGAGAAAGATTTCAGGAGTGCCCGTGGTAAGGGCCGACGGCACCGTTGCAGGCGTCATATCGGAAAAGGATTTCCTTACCGCCATGGCGGGCGACCAGGCCGGCACTTTCATGGGCGTAGTCTTCCAATGTCTTGAAGGAAGTGCTTGCCTTGTCGCGCCCGTTCAACTCAAGACCGCCGCGGACATGATGTCTTCACCGGCAATTACCGTCCCTGATGACATGCCGGTGATGGATGTGGCCGGCATCTTCGGTCGTAGGAATATCAACCGAGTGCCCGTGGTGGACCGGAACGGTCGCTTGGTGGGCATTGTATCTCGCGGGGATATTGTCCGGTCGAGGGTCTTGGGAGAGGGGCGATGAGCTATTTCTCCAAGATGAAGGGAGATGGCAAGGCCCCGCCTAGGGTTAACGCCGTCGAGATAGGACTTTCATGGCTTGGAGCCTTCATCGGTATTTCGGTTTCGGGCTATATCAGCCTCAATCTCCTTTCCGGAACGGACATGATCTTGATGATCGCTCCGTTCGGCGCCACGGCCGTCCTGATATTCGGAGCGCCGAAAAGCCCGCTTGCCCAGCCGAGGAACGTCCTTGGCGGCCATGTCTTGTCCGCATTGATCGCCGTGGCATGCTGCAAAGCGGTCCCGGGCCATGCCTGGCTCGCATCTTCGCTGGCGGTGTCGCTGTCCATAGCGGCCATGCACGCGACAAGGACCCTGCACCCCCCGGCCGGCGCCACGGCCTTGTTCGCAGTGATAGGCGGGGAGAAAATTCGTTCGTTGGGTTTTTTCTACGCTGTTATGCCGGTTGGTGTGGGCATAGCGATCCTGCTTATCATAGCGGTCCTATTCAACAACATTCCTCGCACGCGACGGTACCCCGAGTTCTGGGTCTAGCGCGTCCCGCCGAGGGGCATAGGCGAGAAAAGTGGAGTCGATGCAATCAACATGTCCTGACAAGCTGTTATGATGTCACGCGTTGAGAATTGCGGGAACCCTGAACGGTTGAGTGAATCGAAACAAACATCTGTAGGGGCGGGGTTTATCCCCGCC
>JAZDOF010000943.1:0-3351 GCA_043799015.1 Pseudomonadota bacterium
ATAGACATTCATCCCGGAGCGACCATCGGCACCGGGTTCTTCATAGACCACGGCACGGGTGTGGTCATCGGCGAAACCACGCACATAGGCAATAGGGTGCGGCTCTACCAGGGAGTAACCCTCGGTGCGCTGTCGGTACCAAGGGATTCCGACGGGGGTGTATCTCTCCGCGGCCGCAAGCGGCACCCCACCATAGAGGATGACGTCACGGTCTATGCCCAGGCCACCATCTTGGGGGGCGAGACGGTCATCGGAGCGCGGAGCGTCATCGGCGGTAACGTCTGGATCACATCGTCCGTGCCGCCCGACACCACGGTACTTATCGAGCCACCGCGGCACGTGTTCAAGGAGGATAGGAATAGGAAGCCCCCGGAACAATAAGCTAGGTCGAGGGCCTTGATTTAACGACAATAACCGGACCGGGACCACGGTCCGCCGGGAACGTACCGACGCAATTGCATTGAGAAACGGATCGACAACGATGAACAGCGATTTCTTGGATGCTCACGAACGGCACTGGGAGGATGCGGGGAGTCTTCTGGAAGACCAAAGGTATGCAAATGCCGATCACCTTTACGGCATGGCGGCGGAATGCGGGTTGAAGCGTTTGATGTTCGCGTTTGGAATGCCTCAGGCGAAGGACGGCGGACCGGAGGGAGAATACAGGTTGCACGTGAACGAGCTTTGGTCGCGTTATGAGGCCTATCGGTCCGGTCGTCCTGCCGGAGCGGGTTATGCGCTACCAACTTTGAATCCTTTCCGCGACTGGAACGCTTCTCAGCGATATGCACATCGTGGGTGCTTCAAACCGGATATTGTCGAAGCTCATCAAAAAGGCGCCGAAGTGGTGCGTTCCTTGATCCGCAAGGCCCAAAAGGACGGACTGATATGATGAAGGAGCCCATGACGTTCGACCGCATGCTGCCGGCCCTGGCGAATGTTTTCGATCGCCGGCGGTCTCGTATGGAGCAACTGGGAAATGTGCTGGTCAACCGCGATCTGAACGGACGCGTACGAATCATAGTAAATGAGGAATTAGAGTACAACGCAGATGCTCAGGAGACTTTGAAGGCTGTAGCTCGGGACATTGAAGTTGAACTCGGTCCCCATGCTTATCCTCCTGATCGCGCCGTGCTGTTTGAACCGCAGTTTCAAGACTCGTTCCAGCGAGAAACCAAGTTTCAACTGGAGTCGTTCCCAAATATCTGCGTTGTTGATCGCCTGGTAACAGAGGGAAATTGGGCTCGGATCGCCACCTTTTCCGGCGGTGCTCCTAGAATAGCCTTTTACTCGATCAAGGGCGGGGTGGGCCGATCCACGGCATTGGCCGCGGCCGCCGCAGCCTTGGCCCAACATGGGAAACGAGTCTTGGTGCTGGATTTGGATCTGGAGTCGCCCGGCCTATCGTCTTCCTTGTTGCCCGAAGACCGACGTCCGGCATACGGCATCACCGACTGGCTTGTGGAGGACCTTGTGGATAACGGCGAAGCGGTATTCGGCAACCTGGTCGCCCTAAGCGACTTGTCTCCGGCTGGTGACATTCGCGTCGTGCCCGCGCACGGGGCTGATCCGGGTGAGTACGTATCCAAACTGGGCCGCGTGTGGATGCCGAAGGTGGGAGATAACGGCGCTGCCCAGCCGTGGTTCGTGCGGCTGTCTCGCCTGGTTGATGAACTTGAAACAAGCGTGTCCCCCGATGTCGTTCTGATCGACGCTCGTGCGGGCATCGACGAAACGGCTTCGGCCATAGTGACGGATTTGGGGGTCTCGTTGATTCTGTTGTTTGCCGTCAACGGAGACCAGACCTGGAATGGATACCGGACCCTGTTCAGACACTGGCGCAAGACCGAAGCGGTACGTGACATCCGCGAACGCTTACAGGTGGTGGCCGCCCTGATTCCCGAGGAGGGGTCGGAGGAATACCGGAAATCTATGAATGAGAACGCGTGGAGTCTTTTCCTTGAAGAAATATACGACCAGCTCCCGGCAATACCGGCCGGCGGGCTTGAACCCGAGGAAGGGAATGAACCTTGGAGCTTCGGACTTGCCGACGAAACGGCCCCACATTATCCTTGGAGGATTTATCGGCATCGAGGATTCGCCGAACTGAAGGACCTTCATTCTTCAGTTAATTGGGAGGATCGCCAACTCATTACGGCCGTTTTCGGAGGTTTGATCGGCGGGCTGTCGAATCGGGTGATGCCTCGGGAGGGGGCTTAGAATGACCGTCAATGAAGTTCGGAGAGCCATCATTGATGCCTCGCCGTCTGAGACTTCCTTGAGCGGGGCAGATCCGAATCCGGAATGGGTATATCTTCCATTATCCCACGCGAAGGCGTTGAGAATCGAAACCAGTCTGGTATTGGGCTCACGCGGGGTGGGCAAGAGTTTTTGGTGGACCGCCCTGCAAAGCGAAGCGGTTCGAAAGGCCTTGGCAGTGTATTTACCTGATCTGTCCGGGCTTACCGTGGCGGCCGGCTATGGGGAAAAGCCCAATATTAAGTCCTATCCCGACGCCGGCACGCTTCAGATGTTGATTGACCAAGGTCATGAGCCGATGGATGTGTGGCGCGCCGTTGCCGTACGTTGGATTGCCCGCATAAGGAATCTGCCTGAGCCCGCGGAGTCCTGGGAGATGACCGTGATTCGGGTGAAGAACGATCCTGAATCCTTGGCTAAGAATATGGAAAGCGCGGATGCTTTTTGCGGTGAGCACAAGGAACAGGGTCTGATTCTTTTCGATGCTCTTGACCGTACCGGCCCGGACTGGCGAACGATGGACCGAATCGTCAAAGACCTTCTGCGGTTCGTCCTTTACATCAAACCGTTTCGAAATCTCCATGCCAAAGTATTCCTCCGCAACGACCAACTCGAGGGTCGCGACGTCAAAGTGTTTCCCGACGCCTCGAAGCTCCTGTCGACGCGCGTAGAGCTCTTCTGGGGCCTTTTGGATCTCCACGGCCTCCTCTGGCAGTACTTCATCAACGCACCCGGCGAAGGTGGAGAAATAATGCGTATGATTCTTCAGGAGGCTTCGGGCCTCAAAGCCGTTGAACAGGGTGGCGTATACCATTTACCGGAAGAATTGCGCCGGGACGAGGACCGTCAGCGGACTTCGTTCGAGGAACTTGCAGGCCGCTGGATGGGAAAGGACCCGCGCAGAGGCAGACCATACACCTGGAGTGTAAGTCATCTAGCGGACGGCCACGGCCGGGTTTCGCCGCGATCATTCATCGCCGCGATCCTGAGCGCGGCGGAAGACGGCATGAAACGTTACCCGGATCATGATCGCCCTTTACATTACGAGAGTATCAAACGAGGGGTGCAGAAGGCCTCGGAGATTCGGATTTC
>JAZDOF010000963.1:0-6984 GCA_043799015.1 Pseudomonadota bacterium
GCCTGTCGCCGCTACCCTTGGCAACTAACCACCCGAAGAAGAAGTCGTCGGCGTATCTTTCCTCATCAGGGTAGTCTTCGAACCACACTGCCAACTGCTCTTCGTCGTTGAGGCGTTGGCGGTTAAAGGGAAGGCCCAAGACCTGTAGCGTTTCCCTGAGAGCGTTGCGAAGCGCTTCCGGAGAAATGATGGCGTATTCGAATCGGCCATCAGTTATTCGCTGGATTACGGTTCGGTTTTCAGCGCTCTCGCCGCGGTAGTTACAGCTCGGCGCACAATAGGTTAACACTGTCCCAAAAATGTTCATACCATGCCTCCCTTCTCATCTTCCCGGTTCGGCCCCATTGTGGAGTGTGCCGATAGTGCAAGCATCGCAAGGTTCTTCACACGACTCCAATCGGTCATAAGCGCTTTGCTGACAGCTAGATATTCCCCTTCGGGCAGAAAATGCGGGACCGAGCAGACTGAGCCCACGAAGTACTCTATGAAGTCGGCTTCCCGGCGGCTTCGCATTGCAAGAAACGCGTCGGCGCAGGCTTTTTGTCGAGCCTCGCGATATCGCTCCGGATAGTTGTAACGATCCTTCTTCACAGCATCGTCCCGGACTTTAGTGGGTTTTTCGCCTGATTTATCTTCCGCCTTCCGGTTGACATAGGAGTACATTAACTGGTAAATGCGTGACGCAAGTGCGTTGTCCTGATCCGTTTCGGTCATAGGTCTTACACCTCCCATGGTTTTGATATCTTGTTCGATTGAAGCCATAGTTCTGCGCACGTCAAAGCCGAAAAAAGGGATCGACTGCGGGGTTCCTCCTACGCGGTAAATAAAGAATTCCCAAGGGTATCGGCCGAAAAGAGCATCGACGTCAGCGTGCCACCGGCTACCGTTCAGGAGATTACGGAGGCGTAAGGTCTTGAACAGATGATTGCGGTAAACCCCTCGCAACGATTCGTATCTATCCAGCATAGCCGCGTTTGGTACTATGCGCGAAGATACCAACAAACGAATGCTGTTTCCCCGTTTCTGCAAATGATATATCTCCACCGCCGCCACGCTATACGTGATGGCCGTTCGTTCGACACGCCGTCGTGTCAAGTGGTAGAGGTATTCAAGGCCCCCTTCCTCGGGCAGGTCAATCAGCGAGGCTCTCGGCCGATAGCCAACCATGTCACGTTCCAGAGACCCCGAAATCTTGGAAATATCGTCCACAAAAGCCGGAATGTCGGCCGGTTCAGGTATGACGAGGACATAACCGACTTCGGATACTGTCCCATCCAATGAATGCAATTGTGGGGCAAACACCATGCTTGCTATCGTCCAGAAATGCAGCAGAAGATTATGTTCAACCTGACCCTGGAATGGCACTCGCTCAGCGTTGAACTCTTGAGCTCCAACCAGTGTCGCGCCCGATAGTTTTTCGGCCTTCTTCTCCCCAGTGCCCCCCAACTCCTGGGTTGCACGCAAGCACTTCCACATGTCCGCACCTAGAGCACAATCCTTCATCTCCAATCTTTGTTTATAGACGTTGCGTGTCTTGTCTTGGGCCCGGATGACTCCCCAGATCATGTCCCGCCAAAGTTTGAGCCATGCGCCGTCGCCATCAGGGTAAACGGCTTGAAGGAAGGCGCCACGCGGCTGCATCACGTCGTAAACGTAACGTTTCTTCATGCTCTTTCTTCCTGCGCCATCAAACGATTCGCGCTCATAGAAACGTTTCGGCTGCATATTCGGCCATTTCTTACCCGTATCAACTTCTACCAATGTAGCATCGTACAACTCATTGAAAAGATTCTGAATGCTCTCTTTGGTAAATGAAATCCGCACCGTATTGCCTGTTACGTCAACGACTTCGGGGATCCTCGGCATTCGGCGTTGTTGCATGGTCCCGATCATAGCCAGTAATCCAGCCAGCCCGGCCTTATGCTGTGCGGACGGCAGATCGAACAAATCGTAATCAATGACCAGGGGTTTGTCGCCCACCGCCTTTTTTTTGGTCATTTCACAACCTCCACCGGTTCGTCACGGAGGCCGTATTCCCGCGTATAGTGAGATGACGGCGCAACATGTAGAAAAGTATCTAGACGAGGGTCTCTGCGGGCCAAATGTCTCGGTGCGGGCAGGATGAGCCCGTCGGCAGGCTTCTTGTCACGGCGCAGGACCAGATATCGCTCGATATCTTCATCCAGAATCGCCTGCACGGTCCAATCCTGTTCCTCAACCAGACTTTCTTCTCGTGCCGCGGCCCATGGGCCGCACTCCAAGAAAGACGCATAGCGCTCAACTTCAACCTCCTTGGGACCGTATTGTTCAAGCAATTCACGGAGCAACGACTGGCCGATCACTTGGCCGTTTAAGGCCCCCAAGAAATCGTCCAACCCCTCAAGCTCTTCCGGTCTGTACGGTGTCATCTTTTCAGGTTTGTACACGTATACCTCCCCGATTCTTCCGTCACCGGGCTTCGCGTGGCGATTACATCTTCCCATCCGCTGTATCAGGCTTGTGATCGGAGCGGCCTCCGTGATGAGAACCTCGGCATCAAGGTCCAGACTCATCTCGCATACCTGTGTCGTTACGGCAAAAGCCCCGCGACCCCTTTGCTGAAATAGGCCAACCACTTCGGCATGACGTTCACGACGGTCTTCCAACTTGAACCTGCCGTGATAGCAGCGTGCGCCGAATTCTTCCGACAATTCCTGACACCGCTTTACTTGGTTAACCACCCACAACAATCGCCGTCCGGAACGCCGGTTGTCCTCTCCAATGCGCTTGGCCTCGTCCGGGCCCTCAATGATCTTGACCCGGTATCGCGGCATGTCGGCACTTTCCTTGAGTTCGCTGAACATACTCGGATCTTGGGGAAAGACTTCTAAGCCGCACTCCTCAAGATCCCTGATTCGCGTCTGAGGCAGACTTGCCGTCATGCAGAGGACAGGAATGTTGAAATTCTTGAGGAAGAGTTTCAAAGCCGAAAACAGGTTGCGATCAAAGCTATGAACTTCATCGATGACGACGATACCGTCGGCAAGCAAAGGCAAAAGGCAAGTCGATCGATAGACATTCTGCATGAACCCCAGGAACTGATGAACCGTCGCGCTGAATATGCGCCGTGACCAATACCCGACGGCATACAGGCGCTCTTCCGGGGCGTAGTCTTTGGCCGCCCTTTCGTCATCCGCGTCTTCGAACATACCGTCGAGTTCGTAGCCGGCCGTCCCGTGGACCAGCGCCGCGTCCGCTTCAGGCGCCCAAGACACATAGTCTCTAAATCCTTCAGTGGACGTTCCGCGTGTTGGATAGAGAAATATCGCGCACCGGCGGGGATGCCGGTCGAGCCGCGCCTTAATCCAGCGCCATGCGGCAATGGTTTTCCCACTTCCGCAGGGCGCTAGAAGCAAAGCTCGATCCCCAAGGTTTTCCGTCGCGTCCTGGAACGAACTGGGGCAATAGCTTTGCCCGTTGAGCTCGATTTGCCGTATCCTGGGGGCTATAACCTCCCGGTCTATGTAGTCACCGTCTATGAGGCGGTTCTCATCGAAAGCCTCATTCAACCAGGCGCGTAGGTCCTTCTCTTCACGAACCAGCGCGGAACCGCCGCTGTCGGCAGCTATCAAAGCGGAACGGACGGCCATGAGTAGGCGTGGGGCCACATCATCCCTTCGCAGTCGCCGCCTGAATTTCATGAGTCGATCGCGCAATTCCTCGACACGCTCGAAGCCTAACCCGTCTTCCAGATTCCACAATTCGGGCACATTGCTGCAGTTTGGTGCAGGAACGCCTATGGCCTTGGACGTAAGCTCCAATGTGTCTGCAAGTCCGTCGCGCAGGACCCGGATGTATTTGATCTCCGGATTGGGTCTCGCTGGAAAGTCTACGTCTTTGGCCTTCAAGTGATGTGAAATTATTGCCGAGATTACGATGTCCGCAAGACCCGGATGGATTGTTTCCAACCAATCCCGGTAAGCATGCCCGTCGAGGAGCAAGGCACTTAAATGCTCGTGACGAATGGCCTGTACGTTCTTCTTCCCCATGACGGCATCCTGAAATCCCAGATTGGCTTTTCCTACATCGTGAAGCCCGACGGCGGCCGTGCCGCCGGCGTGAAAGGCCACGAATCTCTCCTCCGGCAGGCCGAAGAAGATCAACCACATCAACCCCAACCTCGTCGGCCCGTCTCTGGTGCCGAACATATGTCTAAAGGTCGTAAGTACTTGCCCCGTGTGACCGACAAGAGTGACGCCGGGGTGGTCCGTGCGACCATTTGGCGGTCGCTTTGCCAGGACAACTCGCGGGGATTCCACCTCCGTCACCTCCTGTCGGGTATGAAGATCCCACAACCGAATCTTCTTCGTCCTCCGATGCCCTTTTCATGTACCAGTATGGATTCCTCGGCGGTCAACTCTTCCAACCTCAGAGCAAAGCCCACCACTTCCTTGTCACGGATGCGGATGGTACGTCTCAGAAAGGGGGAGCGGGTGCCGCCATTGCGCCCTTGGTTTTCTTCCGCGAAACGGGATTGCTCCACGAGGCCGGCCTTTCCCTTGACACCCAACGCGTCCAACTGTCGTTGAACGGCATCCAGGAACGCGTGAGGCTCCGTGAATCCCTTTATGACGACAAGCCTTCCGTAGAGGCGAGGGGCGGGAGTCAATCCGCGGGCGTGCGGCACCCCGACGCGCACATCGCTGTCCAGCACCCTCAAGACTTTACCTGCCAACGGAAGGATTTCCCCAACGCGCTCGGCAGGCAGACGGATCGACAGGAAACTGCGGTCCGTAAGCAGGAGTGAGCGGTCCCCATTCAGCGCGCCTGAGATGGGATGCACTCCCACGGCGTCGTCTCCGTGCAATTGAGGAAGAATCTTGGAGACCGCGGAGTAAAGGTGATAGCCGTGATCCACCGGGACGACGTTTCCCTGGACAGGGAAAAGGACGTCGACGAACGGCATGGCGATGCCCTCCTTATTTTTTCAACCCGTGACGAAAACGGCCTTGCAACGCCGTGACGTAATTGCCGACGAAGCAGCCGCGAACTAAAGGTAAACTACGGCCCTGCCGCTTTCGCGTTGCTGGCCGGGCGTAACGCAATATTAGAACACGAATGTGTCAAATAAGGACACATTAGCAGGGATTCTTTTCGCGCCGTATGATTTTCCTCTCGACGATTTTCGGTCTCAAAATCAATCTCCCGGTCTGCGCCGGATCGACGTCGATTTCACCGCCGGCCGAGGGGCCATGGTTCATAGCCGTGCCGAAGTATTATCCTTTTCCACAACCCTATCCCTGCGCCCTCTTCAGGTTGGGACGCGTCGCAAAGGAACCAAATTCCGTCACCGGTTGTAAAGCCGGCTCACGTTGTTCCATCGCATGTGGGGAGTGTCCGCCCTATCTGGTAATAGTGTGGAAAGAAAGGCTGCCCTGAAGTAAACGCGAAAATATCATACAACTGTTTGTGTGGATCCCTCAAATGCTCGAAGACCAACCGTCGGGATCTATTCGGCTCTTTGATACCGCGACGGCTCAACCGTCTTCAAGTCTGTGCTTCCCCACGTGAAATACTCCATCAACGCCCCTTCGAATGCCGCGCCCACGGAAACGCGAACCAGGCACGCGAATACGGCATGACGTTCGCACGCGCTCTGCCCCCTCTTTTCCGGACCATCCCGCGGAGTGGATTAGGATGGCACGTCGTCCGGGCTCAATCCGGCGGATTGGTTCTCTCAATGGTGGGGATTCAGCTTGGCTATCAGATGCGGAAAAACCCCCTTGCTTCGCCGGCGGCCGCATTAAGCCTTTTGGCTCTCCAAGCTTGTTATCTGTTCCCGCGGCACCCCTTTTGGAGCCCGTGGGCGTGGAAAAGCGGGAGGCCGGGTCGGGAGGTCATTCAGGGGACTCATCGAGAAGCTTCTACGACATCGGGACCCTGGAAATGCTTACGCATCGTCGGCCCCTACCTTCTTGCTCTTGCCGCCGGGTCGCGTGCGTTTGGAAGGTGCTTTGCTCCGGTCCTTCGGGGAGGTCCGTTCGATTTGCTTGGCCTGCTCGATGATCCTGTCGAAATCACTCACGGGCTGCTCGGCTTTCAATCGTCGCTGTTCGGTCCGGTATTTCTCGAATTCCCCTTCCGCGTGCTCCAAGGCCAATTCATGCGTGATCTTACCGGCGTGGGTGAGTATGTTGCGTTCGTTGAACTGAAGGAAAGCGTCGAGTTTGGCGTTCCAGTCCGCCATGTGCATCTTCCTTTGTCGCTGGGCCTGATCCTCGGCATAATCCAGATACATCGTCACGATGCGGTTCAGTTCTTTGATTTCCATTTCGCTCAGGTAGTTTTTCGCCACGGTCACGTCGACCTTGCGGATGGGGCCGCCGGGTGCGTTTTTCCAGGTGCTCAGTCCCATGTGAGGCTTGGTCGAGTCGGCCCGATCAGCAATGATTTCGGCGGCCGTGTGGCCGTGAATAGCCCAGTGCAGCTTGTCTTGGACCGTGGCGAAAAAACTCCGACTGATGTCGGCCTTGGGATCATAGTCAATACTGGTCGCGTAGATGTCGGTAATCTTCTGGAAGAATAGCCGCTCTGACGCACGGATGTCACGGATGCGTTCGAGCAGTTCATCGAAGTAGTCTTGTCCGATGGTGCGCCCGGCCTTGATACGCTCGTCGTCAAGAGTGAATCCCTTGATCAGCAGTTCGCCGAGCCGTGACGTGGCCCATTGGCGGAACTGGGTGCCGCGATGCGAGCGGACACGATAACCGACGGCGAGGATTGCATCCAAACTGTAATGGTCCAACGTGCGGGTTACATTGCGGTTTCCTTCCAGTTGAACTATCCGGAATTTCCGGATAGTTGCTTCCGGATCCAACTCCTGTTCATCATAGATGTTCACAAGGTGCTCATTCACCGTCTTGACCGATACTTGGTACAGTTCAGCGATCATGCGCTGAGTTAACCAGACCGTTCGGCCGTCCAGCCTGACCTGAAGATTGAGGG
>JAZDOF010000983.1:0-4564 GCA_043799015.1 Pseudomonadota bacterium
GAAGGCCCCCCTTCCCCAAGAACTTTCAATTACTTGCAGCTCTCGCCAGCAACGGCCGATGCCCGACGCGCTACTTCGTAGAAAGCGAAATGGCGTAACGTTCCCATGGACCATTACCTTATCCGCCCGTTTTCAGTCACCAAATCCTACTCGGGCCCGTATTTCACCAACAATGCCCCCAGCTTCCTCAAGGCATCCGATATGATCTCAGCCGGTAAGGCACAAATCAGTTCCGCCTTACGGGCACGCCAATCCAAGCTTTTCACTTGGTCGGACAAAATTGCGCCCGTGACCGGCAAACCCTCGGGTAGAACCACCTCAAACGGATAGCCCTTGATTTGGTTGGTGATGGGACACAAAATGGCTAAACCTACTTTGCCGTTATAGGTACCGGGCGACAGCACCACCGCGGGGCGCCGCCCCGCTTGTTCGTGACCGGTTTGCGGATTCAGGGAAATCCACACGGCGTCTCCCCTTTGAGGAACGTACGGGTCGCAGCTTACCATGTTTCCCTTCCCGTGGCCGGACCGGCATCAATCTCGCCATGCAGGTTCTCGTTGGTGACTTGCGCCAAGAACTCTTCGAGAGTCGCCGCACGTTCCAGCATAGGCACTATGACGAGCTTTCCATTTGTAACGGACACATCAACCGCTGATGACTCATTCAGTCCCAATTCGCCGGCCAAGGCTTTGGGGATGCGCAACGCAAGACTGTTGCCCCATTTCTGCACTGTGGTTCTCATATGAAGTCTCCATCGGTAGTATATACAATGAAGATACGACCATTGCTCTCCGGCGTCAAGTGAGGCAGCCGGCAAACCCCGGACAACACGCCCACCGCGACGGTAAACATGCACCAAGATGGAACTGGAATTAACCTCAAAGACACGAAGGCACAAAGAAATCAAAGTTTAATAATCTTCACGAACCTTCCGGCCGATCCGGCTCCTTGATTCGAGGTTGGACGCCGATTGAGGGTAAACAGACGTTTGTGTGTTATTTTAACTTCTTATTCGTGTCTTGGCATCTTCGTGGTTTGGTCTTTTCGGATTTAAGAGTCGTTCCTGGTGAACCGTTGTTGACTCTTCGTTGCCGGTTGCCGCAATTCATGATGGACAGATCGCAGCGGAAGGGGTAACCTGAGCGTTTATAGAACGCTCTCAACGGGCCTATCCGCGGGGAGCGCTATGCCGCCGCATCCAAGGCTGTAGTCGAGAAGCGACCGGCATGATCCACCGCCCGGACCGTCGAGGCCTCTTCGGATTTCCGTGAGAAGCGCCCCAAGCGTAGGGCCCGCGGATCGCGATTCAAACCTTTGTTGGAGTGCGAACATGCAAACCGGCACCGATACCGTTAAACGAGGACATGCCCAAATGCTCAAGGGCGGAGTAATCATGGACGTGGTAACCCCGGACCACGCGAAGATAGCTGAAGACGCGGGCGCATGCGCTGTGATGGCCCTCGAAAGGGTCCCTGCAGATATCCGAGCTCAGGGCGGGGTCGCGCGCATGAGCGATCCGGAGCTGATCCAGCGCATCATGGGGTGTGTGTCCATACCGGTTATGGCCAAGTGCCGGATAGGTCATTTTGTGGAAGCTCAAATCCTGGAAGCCCTCGGCGTGGACTATATCGACGAGAGCGAGGTCTTGACCCCGGCGGACGAACAGCACCACATAGACAAACACCGTTTCACCGTACCTTTCGTTTGCGGATGCCGCAATTTGGGCGAGGCCTTGCGACGTGTCGGTGAAGGAGCGGCCATGATGAGGACCAAGGGTGAGGCAGGCACCGGGGACGTAGTCGAAGCCGTGCGTCACGCGCGGTCCGTTCTTGGGGAAATCCGCCGTCTTACCGCTATGCGACCGGATGAGCTCATGGCGATTTCTAAGGAAATGGGAGCGCCCTATGAGCTGGTCAAGGAGACCGCGGAGCTGGGCCGACTCCCGGTGGTGAACTTCGCGGCGGGAGGGGTGGCTACCCCGGCCGACGCAGCCCTTATGATGCAATTGGGAGTGGATGGCGTCTTCGTGGGATCGGGCATATTCAAAAGCGGTAATCCGGCAAAGCGTGCCAAAGCCATCGTCGAGGCGGTTACTCACTACAACGATGCGAAGATCCTGGCCGAGGTGAGCAAGAGTCTTGGCGAGCCCATGGTGGGCATAGGAGTCAGCGAGTTGCCCGAGCACGCCCGACTGGCGGGCAGAGGGTGGTAGGCCTCCGCCATGAGAATCGGGGTACTTGCTCTTCAAGGTGACTTCCGGGAACATGCCGTAATGCTCAAGCGGCTGGGCGTGGATATTCGCGAGGTCCGACTGCCTCATCACTTGGACGATTTGGATGGACTGGTAATCCCGGGTGGGGAGAGCACCACCATCGGTAAACTCGCGGTTACATATAACCTATTGGGCCCCCTCAAGGCCAAGGCCGCGACGATGCCGATCTTCGGCACCTGTGGAGGACTGGTGTTCATGGCCGGTTCCGTGGGGTTCGATCAACCGGTCCTCGGTGTGTTGGATATGGAGGTGGAAAGAAACGCGTTCGGCCGTCAGGTGGACAGTTTCGAGGCGGATCTCCACATTCGAGGCATCGACGGCGGACCCTTCCCCGGCGTCTTCATCCGTGCCCCCGTGGTGCGGAGCGTCGGACCCGACATGGACGTAATATGCAGATTGAGCGACGGGCGCATAGTAGCGGTAAGAAAAGACCGCTTGATTGCCATGTCCTTCCACCCGGAATTGACGAGCGATGACCGGGTGCATAGATACTTTCTCAAAATTGTGGCTGAAACCTAGGGAACGTAAGGCCCAATGGGCCGGCTGAGGTGCGCTTCATCCGGCCCGTTGGCGCAAGCCCGCACTAGAATGAGCAACGCGACTCTATAGACCTTTTTATCACAAGCGATCCATACGAGGGGCGCCGAGGTGGGGGGATTATTTTCAAAAGGCCCCTACCCCGTAAACTATGACTCTTTTTGAATGCTGTGGTATTGTCATGCCGGGCGTCGTGGCGCCTGCATAGGGATCAAACAGCCGCTTCCGAGGGCTTATGCGTACTGGGAGACCGGCCCGAACTCCGTTTCCGAGTAGGAAGGATGGACTTTCGGCAATCGGCTTGTGATGAGGTAGGGTCGTTGGTTCAGAGAAAGAAAATACTAGCTGTGGATGATGAGCCTGACGTGCTCGAAATTATTGAGGAAATACTTTCAGAGTGCGACTGCCGAACGGTTACTACGTTTGAGGAAGCCGAACGGTTGTTGCGTACCGACCACTATGACATGGTAATTCTCGACATCATGGGCGTACATGGACTTGATCTCCTTGATACGGCGGTGGAGTGCGGGTCGCCGGCAGTTATGTTGACCGCTCACGCGTTTGATCCGGGCACTATTCTTCAATCCATGCTCTTGGGGGCCGTTTCCTTTTTTCCGAAGGAAGACATCGAGAACCTTGATTGGCTGTTGCCCGAGTTGTTCGACTTAATGGAAAAGGGGGAATCCACCTGGCCCCATGCCATGAAACGACTGGCTCCGCTCCTTGACGCCCGATTTACGCCCAAGTGGCGTGACGCGTTTAGGGAAATGGGCGAATTCGAGCTGTGAATCCACGTTCGAGATGATACAATAAGCTGGATTCTTGGTTTACCGGTACGCCTGAATCAAGGGCGGTCCGCTTAACGGTCGGGCTTGCGGACGTGCTTAGCGGGACGGTTTCAGGGAGGCTCATCATGGAACCCGTATCGTCAATCGCCGTATTGGACGCGGACGTCTACTATCCGGACACCGATGGAGAACCTGCGGCCGAGGGCGATATCCAACTAACCTACCTGCTCTACTGTAGGGAAGCCCTGAGACTGTGGTTCTCCGCGTCCTCCGACGTCTACGTTACCGGCAATCTTCTCTTCTACTATGAGAAGGGCAACCCGAAAAAGAGCTTTGCTCCCGATGTGGGGGTGGTTTTCGGCGTCCCGAACCATGAACGCCCCAGCTACAAAATATGGGAAGAGGGGAAGGCCCCGGAAGTGATAATCGAGATCACCTCCAGGTCCACGAGACGGACCGACATGAACTTCAAGAAAGGTCTGTACAGGGACCTCGGGGTGTCCGAGTATTACCTTTATGACCCGTGCGGAGATTATCTTCGACCTCAACTCAAGGCTTTCTCGTTGGACGAAATCGGGCTGTACATAGACGTTCGGCCTGTTGTGATCGCGTCTGACGCGTTTATGGTTTACAGTCCCACGCTCGACCTGGAACTGAGAGTCGAGGGAGGAAGGTTGCGTCTGTTTGACCGAGAAAGCGGACACTATTTGCTTTCGACCAAGGAACTCGACGAGTTGGCCACGGCCCAGGCGGAGGCCCGTTTTGACGCGGAGAGACGTGCGGAGGCTGCGGAGCGGAAAGCGGAAGCCGCGGAGAGAACCATCGCGGCGCTTATGCAGGAGCTTGAGACCCTGAAGGACAGGGAGTCGGGGGTCCGCTCCGAACTTTGAACATCCCCTATCCGCCTACACCGCGGCAGTCGTGAACATGGTCGCCGTAACATCGAGAGGCCCGACGATTCGGGTCG
>JAZDOF010000622.1:0-3196 GCA_043799015.1 Pseudomonadota bacterium
GGCCTGAAAAAGGGTCCGATCGCCCGTTCGTGAAACACCGCACACCCGCGACACATGTCGGAGACCGTCTCGATCTCACCCGTCCGGGCCCCACGGCCCAATGCCCAGCAGAGCATGCCTACCCTGTCCTCATCCACGGAACACTTCCGTGCCGCCTCACGATTTATCGATTCCTCGTCGTCAAGGTCGCGCCGCGACTTTCGGGTGGGAGCAGCGGGCAGAAACACCTCGAACCGTTGTGATCGCGTCTCGCCGGCCTTGCGGGGAAAGACGCCTCCGTGAAGTTCTATTATTTCTCCTGCGACAAAAAGCCGCAGGTCGGTTTCAAACATCTCCACAGCGTCAGGGAAATGCATACGGGTGGGGGAATCCGTATTAGGTTCCTCTGCGGCCTCTGAGCCGGTAACGGAAAAACTCAGGACCCTGTGGCAATAACCGGGAAAGAGGTTTTCCCTCTCTTCCGCGGATATCTCACGCCACCCCGCCCTGATGGTTCCGCCGGGGCGTACCGCATCCACTGCCGCCCGCAGTACGGATCCCAGAGCCGTCGCGATGGCCCGCCTGTCGGCTGTGATAATGGTCTTGCCGGTTCCATCGACCTGTTCCATCACGATGCGTTTAGCGTCCGCGGCGGGTGCCGAGCGACTCATCACTTCCTTGAGAAGAGTCTTTCCTGAAAGAGGTCTCGCGTCACGAACGTCCCAACTCAAAGAATCGGTGGTCCGACGAATGATGTCGTCCACCGCCCTTACCTCATCCAAAAGCATTCCGACGATCGAAACCGCTTCCTCGTTCAAGGACGGCTCCTGCTCGAGAACCTCAAGGCCGGCGAAGAGCCCGGCAAGCGGATTTCTTATGCGATGTCCCAAAAGCCGTGCCGTCGACAATGAAGCGGCGACCCGGTCCAGCGCCCTTCCTCGTATGAATTCGGGCCCGCTGTGTCGGAATTCCCAGAGCAGAAACAACTTGGCTTGGAATTCGGTAAGGTCCCAACACCGCAAAAACACCGTCTTCGCCGGCCCGGTTCTAAATCGGAGCGAAAGGGCCCGCCTCGACCCGCTGAGACAGGCGGCAAACAAGTCCTCGGGGTTGGCCACGGCGTCGCTCAAGGGGTGGCCTGCCGGGTCTTGCGGCAACCCCAACAGCGATATGGCCGAAGCGTCGGCGAACAGTACAGCGGAAGCGGCATCCACAAGCATTACGGCTTGGTCTTCATCGGGGAGGAGAACGTGCGCCGGAAGCCGAAGGGTGCCTGAATCGAAAAGATCCGGACGTCGCTCGACAAGTACTTGAATGATAGGATGCAAACCATCTCCCATACGCGTCACGCACTCAACCGTTGCCGAAGGTCGGTTCTTTAATCCCCCGTCCAAACTCGGCCGACTGTAACCATTCACTCTTGTGGGATTGGAATTTCCCCCTCGTAAGTGAATGGTTACGGCCGACTTCATTCGCGGGTTGACCCCGCTGCTCCACGCATGTTACAAAGAGCGGATAACCTATTCAGAGACGTGGCATCCCAGCGCCTGTTTTTCCCGGACCCCGCCGGCCCGTCGGCGGACCCGGCGAACGCCGCCACGGCGGGCCGCTACGACTTGAACCACATACTAACCGAGGCTAGTGCGAATGGCACGGATTATACCTTTTGAAATAGTGCATTACAACGGCAATTGCGCCAAGGACATGGATCGCATCATCACTCCGCCGTATGACGTGATTTCGAAAGAGGAGCAGGACGGCTTCTATACGGCCCACCCCCTAAACATCATCAGAGTGGTCTTGGGGCGGCAACTGCCGGACGACGGCCCCGACGACAACAAATACACCAGAGCCGCCGCGGTTCTTAGAGACTGGTTGACGGACGGGGTGTTGGTCCGAACGGAACGGCCGGGACTGGTCGTATATCAGATGGAATTCCAACGGCCGGATGGGGGAACGCGCGTAATCGACGGACTGATTACGCTTGTGAAGGTGGAGGACTACGGGAAAGGTCGGGTCCTGCCCCACGAGAAGACGTATAAGGGTCCCAAGAAAGACCAGCTTAGTCTGCTGAGGGCGTGTCGCGCCCATATCACCCCCATCCACGCGCTGTTCAGCGATCCTGAAGATGTTGTGACCAAAGAGTACTCACGTTTCACGGAACGTCCCCCCGATAGGGAGGCGACGGATATCGGCGGCTCGGTTCACAGGGTTTGGTTCGTCCACGATGAAACCGCCTTAGCCAATATCGTGCGGACATTCGAGGAAAAGAGCCTTTTCATTGCCGACGGTCATCACCGATATGAAACCGCCCTGGCCTATCGGAAGGAAATCGAGGCTTCCGGCTCACCTGCCGGGGGCCATGAGAACGTGATGATGTACCTCACATCGATGAGCCATCCGGGCCTCACCATCCTTCCTGCCCACAGGATGATCAAAGGCATGGAAAATCTCGACATAGGGGGGATGCTTCAGAGGCTGGCTCCTTACTTCGAGATTGAGGAGCTGCCCTTTTCCCCGGAAACAAGAGAGGAAACGGCCGAGGTCCTAATCAATCGCATCGGGTGCTATTCTCAGATAGGCGGAAAGTTCGGCGTAGCCGTTCATGGAGAGCAGTGCTTCAGGCTTCTGAGGATCAAGGATTTCACCGGCGTTGAATCGCTCATGGACCGGACGATGCCGAAGACTCTGCGAGGGCTGGACGTTACCATTCTCCGAGAAGCGATCCTGGGACACGGTCTGGGCATTGACGGTGAAAATGCCGAAGGCTTGGTGGAATATTCACCTTCCGCCGCGGATGCCATCGAGCGTGTAAGAAAAGGCGACGTGCAACTGGGCTTCATTATGAACCCCACCAGAGTGGATCAGATGCAGGCCGCCGCTGAACTGGGGCACAAACTGCCTCATAAATCAACGTACTTCTACCCGAAACTGGCTTCGGGATTGGCCATGAACGTTTTCTAGCCCCGCCGATCGGGAAGGGTCTCGTGATGAGACAAAGACCGGGGGACCGCGCCACGGACGACGAATCCATAGACGGTCTTTTCCGAAACAAGATCAAGGTGGTCCAGAGCCGACGAGGATATCGGGTATCCGAGGATTCCTTGATCGTCACTTGGTTCGTTCGACCCGGCGCGAACGACCTTATTTTGGACGCGGGTACGGGCTGCGGAGTAATCGCTTTCGGCCTCGCGGCAAAATGGCCCGGCGTAAAAGT
>JAZDOF010001038.1:0-2836 GCA_043799015.1 Pseudomonadota bacterium
GGATTACCCCCCTGTAGTCCCCCCGTTAACGGAGGGACAAGAGTCCCCTCCGCGTTGACGGGGAGGGACAGGGTGGGGTCTCTTCGGGCTTTACCTGTTTGACGGCACATTGGCATAAAGCCGGCCCGGCGTCTATTTATCCATGATGTAGACGGCGCCGAGGTTCGCGTCTATTTTGACTTGTTGCCCTGACTTGATCTTCGTCGTGCCCTCGAAAACGTTCATCACCACGGGGATGCCGTATTCTCTGCCCACGATGGCCGCGTGGGAAAGGCTTGCCCCGCGATCCACCACCACACCCTTGATGAGAGAGAAGACCGGGGTCCAACTGGGAGAAGTGCTCGCGGCCACGAGGATGTCCCCTTCCTTGACCAGATAGAGCTCATCCTCGGTCATGATTACCCGTGCGGGCCCTTCCGCGACGCCGGGGGAACCGCAGGTGCCGTAAAGGTCGGCTTTCAGCTCCGGCCTTACCTGGGGCATGGATCCGACAACGACTTTGAGCGCGATGGGGTCGTTGGATTGTACGAGCACTCCCATGGCTTGGTCCAAATCGAACCCTTCACGCAGAATTGCGGGAGGATTCGGCTGCTTGTTCCATTCCTCCCATTCGGCCCGTCTACGGTCCACGATGTATCGGAGGTCGAACTGCCCCGGATTGAGACCCGCCCTACGAACCTCATCGGGTATGAGGAAGAACACGTCTTCGTGATTATCCAACGCTCCTGCCTTTACGAAACGTTTCCCCAAGCCCAGTGCGCTCCGCCGCATCATCGCGTGGGTGTAAAGGTCTAGGTAATGATCGTGCTCTTCACTGAAGATACCGCTCTTCTGCGCAAGCCGCATCAATTGCTCGAACCAACCCCTCTGCTCCGCGGGAACCTTGGAGAGAAGCTCCTTTTCCGCGGCCTTTCGTTCTTCGGTGGCCTTCCTCCGTTCATCGTCGAGGCTGAAATTCCCGCCTTTGCGAAGAAATTGCTTTACCATGCCGAGGGGCGGAGTGGGGTCTTCGACCCAAGTGGGCATGTTCATTTCGGACATGCGCTGCATGCGCCACCCGTCTTCGTTCATGAACTCCGTAAAGTCCTCCATGAACGCTTTTCCCTTTTCGCCGGACTCGAGCTTTTCTTTGATATCTGCGGGGTCGTTCCCGAGGAATACGTCGGCAAGCCCTTCGTCTCTCGCGCGCTTCGAGAATTCCCAGATGCGCCGATCCACCTGAAACACCTTGTTGTCGAAGCCGGACACGACTTTGTGAAATGTGGGAGAGGTGTCATCGATACCGGCCAATGCCCGACACATATTCTCGAACAGGATATAGGCCGTGTAAGTCCCGTACATCATGTACATGTGGATTTCCCACATTCGGCGGCATGTATCGATGGTCTCTTCGAAGTTGGCCAACAGGTCGATGTTGGATGCAATGCCGAGGTCCAGTTTCTTGAGGTTTTCGTACCTTTCCAGGATTTCCTTGACAAAACCGTTCCAAAGGCCGTCATAATCCTGGATGAAGGGTAGAATCGCCTTGCGGAATTCGACCTCCCGTCGCTGTTTTTCCTCTTCACTCTTTACGAGGAGAAGGGTGAGATAACCGCCGCCTTTGTGGAAGCGCCAATCCCAGCCGTGTACCGTCGGCAGGCTGAGTTTTTCGGCTCCCCATTGCATGCCGTGACGACAGAAGTTGATCCAGAACCAGCCGAACATGGGGGTCCAGGGGGGGACGGAATGGGTTGCGTCAAGAAACCAAGCTGGTGATTGGGCCAGATCCCGTTCGGGATCGAACTCCAGTCCTGGGACCACATCATACACCTTCATGGTACGCTCCTCCTCGTGCTTATCCGGAATCTGTCGGCCCGGATGTTGTTTCCTCTCAGTGCATGGCCCTCCCACCGTCCACCAGGATGGTCTGGCCCGTTATGAAATCACTGTCGTCGGATGCCAGGAAAGCAACCACGCCCACCAGATCCTCCGGCTTTTGTAAACGCCGAAGCGGTGTGCGGCTCGTGTCATATTTGGTAACGTCGGCGAGTGAACGACTCGCCTCCGTGTCCGTGAATCCAGGAGCGACCCCGTTGATGCAGATCCCGTCAGGCCCCAGCTCGATTGCCAGCGCACGGGTAAGTCCGATCACTCCCCCCTTAGATGATACGTAATGGGCAAACCCGTAGGAGCCCGTGAAGAATACCTCGGAAGTCAGGTTAATAATTTTCCCTTTACCCAGGGCCTTCATGTGGGGAAATACAGCGCGAGTCGCCAACCACGGTCCCTTGACGTTTACCGCCATCATGCGGTCCCATTCCTCCACGGTGACCTCGGTAAAGGGTTTTCTCGTTACGCCGAAATAATAGGCCGCGTTGTTCACCAGAACATCAATACGGCCGAAGCGTTCCATCGCCATGGCCGCCATGCGGAAAACGTCCTCCTCGGACGATACGTCCACGAGCCCGATGACGACGTCCCGACCAAGACCCCTGACTTCCTCCGCGGTCTTTTCCAGGCCGCCCAGGTCCGCTCGGGTCACCGCGACTATGTTCGCACCTTCCTGAGCGAGTCGTGTGCAAAAGGCCCGCCCCAGGCCCTTGCCCGCTCCGGTAACTATCGCCGTACGGCCTTCGAGTCGGCCGCCGGATTTACAAGATCCCGTCTTTTCAGCCATTGGCGTGTCCTTCCAAAGACGTCTTGAAGCGAGTGCCAAAACCGTAGTTTGTTTGAGGCCAACGCGCATTCGTGGAAGTAAAACGTGGGGCCGTAACCATTGCAATACCTTTCAGCGTTCAAGGCATTAACATGCCGTCGTAGGGGCGGGGTTTATCCCCGCCCGCCTCATTGCTCCCGG
>JAZDOF010001054.1:0-17942 GCA_043799015.1 Pseudomonadota bacterium
AAAACGACAAGGGAACCGGCGATCGGGATTAGATTAATGAGAAAAGCCGCTCCGCTTATATTTATGTCATGAAACCTGCGGACCATCACCGCAATCCCAGGGATCGTGACAGCCAGTGCGTAAATAGCGACAAACGCGCCCCTGGTTATCCCAAGAAGCTCTTCAACAAAGCCCAGCACGAAATATATGATGATATTCGCGAGGTAAAAAACCCAAAACTCTTTCCGTCTTGCTCGCCCCGTAAACACCGCGTAATTCCGCAGCACTTCGAGATACCAAAGAATGACATTATTATTGCTTGGCTGCTGCGAAAGTGGAGAGGTAATAGGCGGCGCTGTCCTCGGAACGTCATTCAAAATAGTAAAGTCCGAAGAACGGTCATCAAGCATGTCTTGGGTTAGCAACCCAGCTTCCATCAACTTCTTGAACATCTTTTCAAGACTTGCAGGAGGAAGTCCGTATTTGTCCGTAAGCTCTTTGTCTGGTATTCCATCCTTGATATCCGCCAGGACTTCTTTTGCGCTTATCTGCTTCTTACCCATAGAATCCCTTTCCGCTTCTTAACGAATACCTAAGTACGGCAAGACGTTAAGCTATCCCCCATAATGGGGCATGGTCAAGAAAAAGAATCAGCTCATTCAAAAAGCGCCGTCCGTATTTTTTCGAGACGGGTAGGGTCCCATTCGTTGAATGAGGGGTGGACCGAGCGCCGCCCCCCTCCCCGACCTACGCGAAGGCACGGTGCCCGTGGCATCGTAGGCGACATCGTGAGTGCTGAGCGCCCTTACCAAGTCTTACCACAAACCATCTTGACATCACTGGTAATGGTTGTTAACTTGGTAGAAATTGGTAATGAACGACGGGCCGTTGAACACACGTCTTGGTAACCGTAGGTGACGGCCGACAGGGGCAAACGATCATGGATAAGACGAAAAACAGCAAGGAACGGCGTGACCGGGCAATGGCCGAGGCTTGGGGCAAGTGCAAAGGAGACCCTGACGCCGTGGCGAAACATGCCAATGGTGGCGGCGTCACCCAGCACAACGGCAAACCGTGGGACGCTGAAGCAGCGATGAGGTGGCTTGGTCGATACCTAGGTGAGAGGACCCGCGACGAGGCCCTGGACCTCGCCGAGTGGAAGGCTGTGCAGGCGGATGCCTATGCACGCATGGAAGCCTCCCGGGCGAGGAAAGTAGAGGAAGACCAAGCCATGGTGAAAAAAATGATAGAAGACCATAAAAAAGCGGAGGCGGAGGCGCAAGCGCAAGAAGAACACATACGAAAAAAGCCGGAGTTTTATCGGAAGGTGGATGATCTGCAACGCCAAAGAGCTGTAGCAGCAGAGCAAGACTTGTCATTATCGTGTAATAAGGAAGAACAGCTCCACCCACCACCCAGGGATGATATGAAAACAATCCAAGAAGTACTGGGCCTGAAACCCATAATTGTCGGAGTCGCCACTGCCGGGTTACTGGGCGATGAAGGAACGAATGAATTTACTACGGAAGAAAACTCCCAAAATTTGGTAAACGAAGACGACCCCCTTACCCCGGATACAGACGAAATCTTTGCTCGTGACCTCCGCCAATCTGGGCGCCTGGAACTCCTGATCCAAGCACTAGAGGCCCACATGGCAGGCCCTACGCACGCCAAGATGGGCGAATTGAGGTGTCCCATACCGTCCGGCCCAAGAAAGAACACAGGGATTTGCGTCAATGAGGAGATCCTTGCCAAGGCTCTGGAAAAGGCCAAGGCGGAAGGCATTGGTAGTCTGTCACGACTTACGGAGCGCCTGTTATGGCAGTACGTGAATCAGCATGGGCACGCCCCACAGTAAAGACCGCGGCCTACCTATGCCCTTGTCCAAGCATCGGTATCGTCGGACGGCGGCCCCGGTGGGCATCTAAGGTTGGAGAGGTTCCCGGAACGATTGTGACTCATGGGTAAACAGCGTCAACTTGGCATGACTGCTTATTTTCTATGAAAAAGAGTGTTCCACAAGCAAAATGGTTCGCTCCATACCAGATCAAAATCGCTCTTTGACCACCATACGCCAGTTCAAAACAAAGAGAGGTCTTGATAATTGCGCCTGACTTTGAATCCCGATAAAGGTTATTTTCTATCCTCTCGACATAAACCTTGTACTCGTCCGCTATAGCGAACGACTCAAGGATAAGGAGAGCTGCCAAAACGATCACTGCCGTTTTTATACATTTTGTTCGCATTCTAACCTCATCCTGAACAGATACCCTCATCTTGTTCAGCAGAGTTAGTGTCTATATTTCACCCAGCCGAAAAGTCCCCAAAAGAAAGCAATAACACCAAAGAGAACAGCGCCCCACATTAAGCGATAGCTTCCACCAGGTGCGGCTTCCGCGTACGTGGCTGCTGTCGCTCCTATCCCAAAGACCGTCGCAAGCCCCCCTTTGAGCATGTAGCCGGAATACTTGCGGGCCAAGCTTTGACGGCCTTCGGGGGATTCGCGGTATCGCTTGACAGCGTCTTCGACCTGGGACACATATAGGTTCGCTTCCGTCTCAGGCCAGCCACTTTTTACGAGTTCCTTTATAACCTGGCTTCTTTTCGTACCCTGATAAAGTGCTTTCGCTGTGGATTCATAAAGCTGTTCAGCCGCCCTTTGCCGTTGCGCTTGCTCGGGTTCAGGCCCTGATTCCATATCTTTCGGCATGTTGGCCTCCTTTCCCTCTTTATTCTTGAACTAGATAACAATACCACCGAGATGACCTCATCATAACAGGCCACGGTCAAGGAAAGAGAAGAAGAATCCGCTCCGTCAGAACCATGGGGTCTATTCAAGAGCGCGAGGGAATAGTCCGTCAATCCGCGTAGCGGTCTCTTGGATACTATTCAGGGTGCCTCGAATTGCATCCTCATCTAATACAACCTGTTGACCTTGCCAGGGTACGGGTTCGCGTGCAGCTATCCTAGACAGGAGGCTATTGTTTTTATTTATCCGTTCAGCGGGAATCAGCCCTTTGGCAATCATCCTTTTTTCGTAATCTTCCCTCTGCCGTGATTTATGTGGCTTACCGGTTTGGAAAGCAATGAGCGCATCCTGCCATAAGAGAGGTTGATATGTCGTTAAAACCCCTGTCATCTTTTCACGCAGGTCTTGTATCTGTGCCGGGGAGTACCCCGTTTTCGCCAATAACTGCTGGAATTCTTGACGGACGAAAGGAGTGAGAAAACTCGGGTCCTCCATTACCCCCTTGAGGATTTCTTGAAAACGTGACACCTGTTGGTCTGTTAATCGGGCGGATGAAGTCGGTTGCTTATCGCGTTCTTGGACGGCCCGGTATATATGGGGAATAATTGATATAATAGCTAAGATGAGTGTTATCCAGGCGGCCTTCTGATAATACGCTTTGGTCGATTCGGCTTTGCGAATCTTAGCGATTATGAACGCTACCAAACAAGTTACTAAAAGCCACCCGGCCACGCTCGCCGTGAATTGGATAAACAACCCTAGAAGGACGTTTGGCGACAAGCCTAACCCTGGGATCGTAACCGCTATAGTAGGCAATTCCTCCTCCCTTGAACCGCTCTTTTCTCAGCGTCATAAGTGGGGCACATCGACGAAGCAATATCACGCCCCCCTGATCCATACTCCGTCCTGCTGGCCGGGGAGTCAATCATTATTCGAGACCACCATGTCGTTCTCCCCAAATGGGCCGTGCGGTCGGAAGCGGGGTAGGGTCCCATTGAGGGAATGGAATCGGGGGGGGGCCGGCCCCCCCCACCCTCGACTACGCGAAGGTTAAGGGCTAGACCCCCTGGCCTGCGCGACCAAAAAGACGCGAGCACTCCCCCACTTGCGCGACCGCACCCGACGCGATCAACTCCACTCCACGTTCGCGACGACCTAAAGGACGGAACCCGCCCCACCGCCTATCGTTACCTGTGGCATCCGTGACGAGGGACGGCCCGATCAGCACGGTCCGCGCCTCCGAGGACTGCATCACGTCCCGTGCAAGTGGAACCCTGGAAAGGCTTTCTATGTTTCCAGTCCACGCACGGTTTGGGCAAGGTAGTGTTGATGTTCGTCTGCCACCATCACCGCCATGAAGGGACGGTGCTTACGTGCGATGGTGCACCCCTCATGCCTCCGAGGACTGCGGCACTCCAGGTGCAAATGGTATCTCTTCCGGCGCCTTCGCTGCTATTTTGCCTCTTGGAGCCTTTCGGCTTGGGGATTTGATGTCCGATTCTACGGGCATCACCTTCGAGGAATCCGGCCACCTTTGACCCAGGCTTTCCGCTTCCGCCCGTCGAAGCCGCACGATGCCCGGTCCGGCCCTTCCGTCAAGGGTCACGATCGCTTCGCGACGGCTTCGCCGCCCTTGACTGAAGGGCCTACAACCGGGCGGATGGATATTGCGGCGACGGCGGGATGCTCCGCAGGGGCTCAAGCAGGATTGATCGGGGAACGCTCCGGAATTCCCGGATAGCTCGGTACGCGTACGACAGAAAACATTTGATCTCTATCTTGTCCGCCAAGGGAACGGTTGACGGATGACCCATAGCGCTGTCAGTGATTCCGGATGCATAGCGAACAAGCAAGCGTGGGAGCGGGTAGCACGATGATTTAAGCCCGTTGGTGTGATTCACTCTTAAGTGAGGCACGGATCACACCTGGTAGGACCGAGTAAGGCGGTTGGATGGCCGGTCGTTTTACAGGTGAGACAACGCGCTGCCGGGTCTTACCTCACTAAGTAACGCGCCATAAGACCTTAATGGAAATATTTGTATGACAAGGTATGACTTTATGCTTGACAACCCTTCCAAAGCCGTTTACACTCTGAATTACAAGGTGAGACACGAAAGGAACGCACATGAAAGCCGTTGGTTACTGCCGGGTAAGCTCACGAGATCAGGTTGACGGGACAAGCCTTGACGCACAACGCAACGCAGTTACGGCATATGCCGTCATGCGAGGGTTGGATCTAATCGAGGTTTTCACCGATGAGGCCATATCCGGCGGCAAGCCTTTGTCGGAACGCCCGGAAGGTGCGGCTATGTGTGCATTGATCGAAGCGGGGGAAGTCGATTGCGTCGTAATAACCAAGTTGGACCGAGGTTTTCGCAACGTGGTTGACTGCTTGCAGACCATCGACATGTGGGATGCGGCAAATGTGGGACTCCATATCGTGGATTTGGGCGGCAACTCGGTTGATACGAAAACCACGATGGGCCGTTACATGATCACCATGTTTGCGGCGGCGGCCGAATTGGAGCGTGGATTGATTCGAGATCGTTGCAACGGCGGCCGGAAGGTCTGCAAGGCGGAAGGCAAAAGGGTCGGGGAGATCCCTTACGGCTATACCCTCGGTGCCGACGGCAAGACCTTGGTGGAAGATTCGACGGAGCAAGAGGGCCTTCGATTGATTCACGACTTGAACGCACAGGGTTACTCACTGCGTGAGATAGCCGACGAAATGAACAAGCGCCAATATGCGGCGAAAAAAGGCGGGAAATGGTCATTCGGACAGGTGAGGACGGTCCTCAAAAGAGCGGCTTAGACATCAGCACGGACCCTCTCATGGATGAATTGGAGAGGGTCTTTCGGTCACATAATCCCGACAGGCAGGCGGCCATGATGAGCCTGCTACAGTCGGAACCGGCAGGGGATTCGGAGGATACGGGCAATGGGCAGGAAGAAGGGTGATAAGACGGAAGCTGAAAAGGCTCTTGATGCGGCTGTATTGAAAGTCGCACAAGACACCAATTTTGACGGCAAGGCTTTCGCCACATTGGTTAAGGCCCTGAATGCTGCCGGGTTGAAAACGATAACCAAGAAGGCGTGGACTGAGGACAACGCTGCAATGCACTGGAAGCGCCACAAGCTTTCAGTCTCACACATACACACCACGCAAGACACAACCCCACAAGAGCCACTACAGGAGTCCCAGGAACCAAGCCTTACAGATACACACGATGTGACACAAGGCGAGACTACCGAGAACGCAGGCCAAGTGTTACAAGGTGGGTCAATAGAGCACAACCTTATGGATATCTCACAGGACGAGGTTAAGGCATGGGATCTTACGGTAGATCACAATGTCATACCTGATACGCCCTACCCGTTCATCGTTGACGTCTTACAGAGCGAAACAGAGCAAGATATCACAAGTGACGACTTGCCCATTGCCTTCACAGAGGAAGGTCTTACAGTTGACCATATTGACGCACAACACCAAGGCCAGGCACAGGACACCGAGCATGTCGCACAGGGCACACCGGTTGTCTTACAGGCTGACGACATGAACGACTTCATGGACATGCTCACTTGGTGGCAAGGCGGAGGAGCGAGAGGAATGCAGGGAGCAATACAGACCCCCGAGGTTATGGTCAAGCCGGACTTCGTTCGAGACGAGACAATCACGAAGACCATCAGGCTTTCAGTTGCGATGGTAGAGGCGGCCGAAAAGAAGGCACGAACACAGGATAAGGCGGTGACTCATGGGTCATTCTCGGGGTTGATCGAGTGGTTGCTATGGCGTTACCTTGATTCAAGCGATGAGTATCTGAAGGCGGCCGACGATGGGGAGCAATAACCGCCCCGGCTGCCGAAGTAGCGGGATCTTTGATATCCAGGCTTCTGCGGCGAGGACCGCATTCTGATTTGATTTTAATCAACGCCGATCGTGTATACTAAGCAAGGTTTAAAGAATCTTAGTAAGAAGGGACCAGTAAATGAAACTCATTGGCGTTATCATGGGAATACTCTTCTTGGTGGTTACCTCTTCTTCGAGCTTTGCACAGAGCAGCGCACCGAATAAGAACCGAGGAGATGCGTGGAAGGATCGGGAAAACAAAAAAGTCGATGACCAGCGCGACCGCGATCTGCAAAACGAGCGAGAACGGAAGAATGATGCTGCGGAGAACGTTGGAGGAACGAGGGGAAAGTCACCGCGAGAGGGCGAAATAGAGGCGGCCGCCAAGGACAAGAAACAGCAAATAGACAAAGCTCGAGACATGATGGGGAAACAGGCCGACAAGGCCGACAAACCCGCCAAGGACAAGCAGAAGAGCTCTCAGTAGTGGCAATTACATATGCCCATCATGTATGATCAACCAGGGCCGACGATTTCTCTCAATCCTCATACCTCTGATAACCGTGGTCTAATCGTCGGCCCAATGTCCTCCCCATATTCCATGATCAACCATGATCAGCATGACCTCGATTTAGCTCTCGAGCTTGGAGTATAATCCCTATGGGCTGGCCTAAGACCGGGATCGTCGGCTCATAGGGACGCCGATGTGAGGCCGGCCTAACACATAATCATCATCACTCCCCTCGGGACCACGTGCGACATGCGCGTACGCTTGTGAACCTCGAGTACGCCCCACATCCCCCCACCACGCCCCGACCTTGGCCCTCGAATATGGGACCCATTTTTCCGTACGCGGTCGGCCCGGCGATGGTTCGTTACATCGTTCAATTTTCTGGTAAAATTTCCAAATTCGGGGCGGGGTCAACTCGACTAGACCGATTGGTTAGTGATCTATTATCGGGTAGTTAGGCTCTAACATTGCTGGCCGACAATACCCGATGAACCCCTTGACCGTGCCCATGATCCCGTATTAGGTCTTTCCAGTTTCGCAGGTTTTCCCGTCTTTACCGTCAATGGGAGTATTTTTCGATGAGGACCGTCGCAGTTGTGAACTCGAAAGGGGGCGTGGGAAAAACGACCGTCACCGTCAACTTGGCCGCGGCCTTTGTCGAGTCGGGTAAGAAAATCTTGACGGTTGACCTAGACCCCCAGGCAAACTTGTCGGCGTGGCTTGGGATACGGGACGGCGGCCGTGGTCTCTTGGATGTTTTTACTAGCAATACTGCCATTACTGGTATTATACGCCACACGCCTTTTGACATCGACGTTGTGCCGTCAAGCCGGTTTATGGTTCAGGCCGAACGCCTTCTTCATGGGGAGGTTGGGGCCGAATTCATATTGAAGCGTGCCCTTGAAGGACTTCCGGCTGACTATGACTACGTCTTGATAGATTGTCCTCCCGCGCTAGGTGTCCTTGTCGTTAACGCCCTTGCTGCCGTCCGTGAGGTTTTGGTTCCGGTTCATGCGCACTTCTTATCGTTGCTCGGCTTGGCTCAGTTGTATGAAACCATTCAAGTCGTGCGGGACCGACTCAACCCCGACCTAGAACTTATGGGTATCGTGCCATGTCGCGTGGACACCAGGACTAAGCATTCCGTTGAGGTAGTGGAGATGCTGCGGGAGCGGTTCGGGGACAAGGTTTATCAGACCGTCATCCACGAAAACATCCGGGTTGCGGAATGCCCTAGTTTTGCTCAACCGATCACGGCGTATGCACCTAAGAGTCGAGGGGCTGAGGACTTCCGGGCCTTAGCATCCGAGATTTCATGTCAAGGCGAGTCGCATACGGCCTTATAACTGTTTTCCTGGTAATAGAAGTATTGCCGGTATTCTCTTTTCGGAGATCCTTCTTTCGGAGGCTGATTATGGCAAAAGGGCGAGTTGGGATTGATCCATTCGAGGGAGTTATACCCCGGCTAGGTGCGACCGATGAGGTTGTTTCGCCACAAGAGACGGAGGAGGAACCGAACCGAAAGAGGCGGGAGCGGTTGACGGTTCAGATTGACCCTGAGATTATCAACCATGCGCGGAACGCCGTATATTGGACCCCCGGATTGACCTTGGCGGCATTGACGGAGGAGGCTATTCGTCAGTACTTGGAACGCATGGAAGCCGAGAGGGGAGAAGCATTTCAAGATCGAAAACAGGAACTTAAAGCAGGTAGGCCCGTATTATGATCGTCGCATGACGGGGCACTTGCATTACTTCAAATGCTGGTATTTGAGGTAATGTTGGTATTATTTTTTAACGCATGTGGCGACATAGCCGAGATTTTGGTTTGAAAGGGGCCGAGAGAATGATAGAACTCGCCGCATGTCATCAGCCTTGAAAGAAATAACGGGTCAAGCACCCCACAATGGACCCATAGAACGAACGAAGCCGGAGCTCTTAACTTGGCGGTTTGGCGCTCCGGCTGAATTCTTGTGGTGTCCTGGAAGGACGGTCTACGTTGCAATCAATAGCATATGCCGGCAAAGCCTGCGCGTCAACCCAAAACAGCATTAGCCCCTTTTCAACCTCCGCCGATCATCCGAACGAGAGACTGCTTGCTGTAAGCACCGACTCCAGTCTAAGCAACGAAGCCCGCAATCTTTACACCATCCTAAGCCTCATGGCCTGGACGAAGGGGCGATGCTGGCCAAGCCTGGACACTCAGGCGGAATACCTAGGCCGGTCCATTGACAGTGTTTGCAGGTATCACCGGGAGCTCGAAGCGGCCGGTCTGTTGATCATTGACCGGTCAGGGCATTACAACCGGTATTACCCCGTCATCCTTCAAGACATCCCCGGCAGGGCACCGCGGAACCAGGCCGCACCCATGCGGGGGGTAGGCCGCACCCATGCGGCCCCAACTCCTAAAAGAATTCATAAAGAAAAAACGTTCTACGTTGAACAACCCCAGGAAATTCCGCGAGAGGAATCGGCAAGCCGACCGGAACCGACCACAACGGAAACGTCAAACGCTTTTGCCTTCGGCCCTGAAGAAAAAGAGACGCCACCCGAACCGGTAACCACGAACGAACCACCAAACAACCTTCAAATCATGGAAGAACCCGCGGCCGCCGAGATTCCGCCGGCGGAGATCCCCGAGGAAACAACCAAGCCGGAACCACTACCGGCAGCACCGAAAAAAGCAGCGTCGGCACCGTCCGTGCCCTTCGACCGTGAACTATACAGGGAGATCCTGAAAACCACCGGCGATCACAAAAGCCGTTTCTTCTGGGCGAAGACCATCAAATCCGTGGACGGAGAAATCATTCGGCGGGCTATGTCACACCTAAAAATCGGCCTTCACGAGGGCTCGGTTCGGAACCCCGGCGCCTACCTGAACGACCTGGTGACCAAGTTCAAGGCGGAATCAGGGAACCATCAGCCCCCATCCGCACCCCGACCCTCTGGACCCTCGGCGAACATCGCGGCACCGGAACCGATACCATATGTTCGGCCGACATTACCGGAACCCGATGAACCGGAGGCCCCGTTACCCTTTGACCCAACGGAGGCCCGGAAGACGTGGACCTTCGCCTTCCGGCACATGTCCTTGCAGACCACGCTACAGATGATTTCCGATGCCTACGGTATCGACGCTGCGGAACTGTGGGCGGAGGCGGGCGAGAAGGTTGACGCCTTCGTGGATATTGTGTGCGGAAAGATTGAAGCGATCGCCACATAGCAGAAAATCACCGGAAATCTAACCAAAGTAAAAGGTTAGGAAGTATCTTCAAACTCATAGTGTATTGGACGGAGGAGATAATGTTCGGATTCGGAAAGGACAAAGGGCAGGCTTTGATGGAAGCCGCCGAAAAGGGGCAGGTAGAGGAAGTTAAACGTCTTATTCAGAAAGGAGCTGCTGTCAATACAAGGGACAAAAACGGCAATACACCCTTTATATATGCAGTCCACGGTGGCAACCCAGAAGTGATAAAGGTACTCATCGAAAAGGGTGCCGATGTCAATGCAAAGAACAATGACGGCTTTACGGCCATGATGGGTGCCATTATCAGCGGCAGCCTTGAGATCGTAAAGCTGCTCGTAGAAAAAGGGGCCGATGTTAACGCAAAGACCAAGGAAGGCGTCACGGTAATGAGATTTGCCGCCGGTGGCGGCAACCTTGAGATCGTAAAGCTGCTCGTAGAGAAAGGGGCCGATGTTAACGCAAAGACCGAAGAAGGTTGGACGCTACCACAGATCGCTACCGCTCACGGTCACCCAGAAGTAGGGCGATTTCTCTTAGCCCTCGGGGCGCAAGGTGATAAGGCCCAGGCTTTGATGGAAGCCGCCGAAAAGGGGCAGTTAGAGGAAGTTAAACGTCTTATTCAGAAGGGAGCTGACGTAAACGCCATAACCAGCTATGGTGGGACGGCACTGATGGGTGCGGCCTTGGGTGGCAACCTTGAAGTGGTGAAACTGCTCATCGAAAAGGGAGCCGACGTAAACGCAAGAAACAAAGAAGGATGGACGGCACTGATAACAGCGACATTTAACAGCCACATTGAAGTGATAAGTTTTCTCATCGAAAAAGGGGCTGCTATAAATGCAAAGACAAAGGACGGCGTAACAGCCCTTATGTGGACGGTCGATGAAGGTTACCTTGACGTGGCCGAGCTGTTCCTAGAAAAGGGAGCTGACGTAAACGCCATAGCCAGCGACGGTGGGACGGCACTGATGGGTGCGGCAAGGGACGGCAACTTTGAGATGGTGAAGCTACTTATCGAAAAGGGAGCCGACGTCAATGCAAGGGCACTAAATGGTTCGACGGTCCTTATATGGGCATCTGAAAGCGGCAACCCAGAAGTGATAAAGCTGCTCATCGAAAAGGGTGCCGATGTCAATGCAAAGAACAATGACGGCTTTACGGCCATGATGGGTGTCGCAAAGGAGGGCCACCTTGAGGTAGTAAAATTCCTCATCGAAAAGGGAGCCGATGTCAATGCAAAGGATAAGGCCGGCTGGACGGTCCTTATGTTTGCGACCCCTGGCGGTAACCTTGAGGTAGTGAAA
The DNA here is from genome assembly GCA_043799015.1 of Pseudomonadota bacterium. GTDB lineage: Bacteria > Desulfobacterota > Desulfomonilia > Desulfomonilales > Desulfomonilaceae > JAZDOF01. Next base: position 11,637 of record JAZDOF010001054.1, read on the forward strand.
TTCCTCATCGAAAAGGGGCTCGATGTCCATGCACAGACGACAGACGGCAGGACGGTCCTTATGACTGCGGCCTATGGCGGCCACCTTGAGGTAGTCAAGCTGCTCATCGAGAAGGGTGCCGATGTCAATGCAAAGGACAATTACGGAGCGATGGTCCTTTTTGATGCCTGTAGAGGCGGCCACCTTGAGGTAGTGCAATTCCTCATCGCAAAAGGGCTCGATGTTAAAGCAAAGACGACTGACGGCGAGACGGCTCTTATGGTTGCGGCCGTTGGCGGTAACCTTGAGGTAGTCCGGCTTCTTATCGCAAAAGGGCTCGATGTTAAAGCAAAGACGACTGACGGCTGGACGGCTCTTATGTCTGCGGTCCGGGGCGGTAACCTTGATGTAGTGAAATTCCTCATCGAAAAAGGGGCTGATCTCAATGCAAAGGCGACAGACGGCTGGACGGCTCTTATGGTTGCGACCCATGGCGGTAACCTTGAGGTAGTCCGGCTTCTTATCGAAAAGGGGCTCGATGTTAAAGCAAAGACGACTGACGGCGTGACGGCACTAGTTATAGCCTCTGCTGAAGGCCACACAGCTATAGTGTCGCTCCTCAAAGCCCACGGGGCGATGTAATGAGCCTGGACGCATGACGTGGTAATTGCCTCGGTGACAGCATAGCGGGAACGGCGATCTAACGGATTGTTCGCAGAAGAAAGGGGGAGGCTTGATGAAGAAACACAACAAGATAGCTCTCGCATTGGGAATTCCGGGAATCCTTCTACAGTTAGCACTTGGCTTGGCAAAAGACGCGTTTCCCGAGGGCTGGTTTACTTATTTTGTAATAGCTTTGTATATAGTTAGCTTCGGTCTTCAAATAGTTGGCCTTGGGTATTATGCCAAAGGAAAGGGGCGAAGCCCTGCATGGGGCTTGATGGGCTTACTTTCATGCATTGGCTTGATCGTCTTGGCCTCTATGAAAGACCTGAGCGACGGTCAAACGACTGATGTGGGTCAAGAGCTGATTAAAGCTGCCCGCGATGGACAACTTGAGAAAGTCAGGAGCCTGCTACGGCAAGGTGCTGATGTCAATGCCAAGGAAAAAGAGGGCTATCTAATCCTCCTGGGCAAGGAGGGCGAAGTTTCTACCAAGGAAGATGAAGGCCATATCCTATTGAAGATGACTACTCTTGATGGCTACTTGGAATCGGTGAAGTTACTTCAGGACCAGGGGGCTGAATTCTCTACCAAGGAAGAGGAGGGCCATACGGCATTGATGTGGGCCTCCAGTGCGGGCAACGAGGAAGTGATGAAGCTGCTCATCGAAAAAGGCGCAGATATCAATGCAAAGTCAAATACCGGCTATACGGCATTCATGTTAGCTTCCAGTGGGGGCCAATTGGAAGTGGTGAAGCTCCTCTTGGACAAAGGCGCCGATGTCAATGCACAGATGACAGACGGCAGGACGGCCCTTATGGCTGCCGCCCAGGGCGGCCACCTTGAGGTAATGAAATTCCTCATCGAAAATGGTGCCGAAGTCAATGCGCAGACCAATACCGGCTATACGGCATTCATGTTAGCTTCCAGTGGGGGCCAATTGGAAGTGGTGAAGCTCCTCTTGGAAAAAGAAGCAGAAATTGCTGCCAAGGATAAGGGAAAGCGCATTCCATCGCATCATTACGCGTTAGCTCACATAGTAATTCCTGCGTTCTGCTTCCGTAACCCGTATTTGTTCTTTAATACGATGACATCGCCAGAGCTAAGAGAGCATCTTTTCGATGAGTTATTATGGCCCCGCGTCTGCGAGATATCTGATGTAGGGGGGAAACCGTGGTTCGGGGGGATTAAAGATTTGCATGTCTCACCAACTAATATTAAAGGTTTTCCGACAGTGATAATAGTCTTCCCTAACCCCCGGCGAATCCCCGAAGTATTTATGGTTGCGGTCGTTCTAAAAAATCCTGCCGTAATGGACCGCCCAGATGCTGGTGTACTGGAAATTCGGTATTTTACTCTTGAATTAGGGTTTGGGGATGATAACCAATTCCGAACATATATCTGCGAATGGGAGAGGGATGGTAGCCGTAACAACCATGGAACCGGAACAAAAGTGACTTATCCTCAAATGACGCCTCATGAGTGGGAAGTAATGTTTGAATTTTTTGTGCAGGGCATCGAGACCCTTCTTTCAGAAGACACCTTGCCCAAAGGGCGAGAGAATGAGCCTGAAGGTTGAAACGGCGCTAAAGGCCGTCACTGCCCATGTACCAGTGTAAGACCTCACCGATAGGCCACCGGAGAAACAAGCGAGTCATAGCGGAGGCACGGCGGGTTATCGGTGAACTGAGGAAAAAGTCTCGCGGCTCAAGGGCTTATGTAAAAACCAAGATTCCAGGCATGAAAGGGAAGGTCTTTATTGACGACTTCCATTACCACATCGAAGCCAAGGGCGACCATGACATGGTGGGCCGATATCGGTTGACCCCGTGTGTAATGGAATTGCTCACGAAGGCGACGGAGGAACCGGAAGCCACTCCATACGGTAACCTCATGCTCCAGGGCATGACACCGGATGGAGAGAAGTTTCGGGTTATCATCAGGCCCGAAAAGGAAGGGGGAGCATTGCAGAGCTATTACCCGGCCTGAAAATGAAAAAGCCCATGTGTCTTTATGCCGTGGTCTTGCGACCGTCGAATTGGCTGCACTCGATGGTGCCTTACGTTACTTCTCAGACGGCAAGGTCTGGGGCGCCTATGTCCCCTACACATGGACCTCTCACCAGTCATAATAATATGACCGCCACTCCCCGTCAAAGATTCATTTCAAAACCAAACGCCGCGCCAATCCACCGGCTCCCGTTCCGCCTTTGCCCTTGCCGGATTCGATGGTGCCGTCGGACCACCGTCCGGGCGCCCAATCGGCCTATTCGCCGTCCGAAGGCATAGCTCTATATCTGTAAAGAGTTGAGACCGGCACCGGACAACCGCATACAGCCCCACTTTCGCGACGAACCACAGAAAGATTTACCTGCAATTACCACGTCGGCGGTTTGAAAATCGTGGTCCCAGGTATCGGATTCCGGAGTTTCAACAAAGACCTATATGGCCGGAATACCCTGCCAGGCATGGTTGATCAGCGCGTTCCATTCTGCTAGGCTATTATGGTGTCTACTTAAGTTCGTACCCTGAAAGGAGCTACCATGTTGAGACTTCCATCTATTCGGAAACAAAAAGGAATCAGCCAAATCCATTTGGCAAAGGAACTAGGGATCACCAGGCACAGCTTGTGCCGGCTGGAACGTGGAAAATTCAACCCGGAAGCGGTGCCTTGGCGCCGCGCGCGTCAGCTCGAAGATATCCTTGGTGAAAAGGCAGAGGTTTTGTTTTCGGAGGCGAAAAATGAAGAGACCTGATGGAACCCCACGATACGGTCTTGTCCGGGCCTATTGCGGGTCTTGCCGCGAAGAGTCCACGGAGGACTGTACCGACCAATGCCCCTTTTATGGAATGACACCTAAGACGACCGCGGATCTAATCGAGGCGGCTATAGTGTTGGAGTGCCGCCGTTGCCGGGCGTCCGGGGTGCCCTGTGGCCTGGACGAAGATTGCCCCCTGTCCGCCTATCGGCTGCTACGGGAAGGAGAGCCACCTGTCGTACCTTACGAACGGCCGGAGCCACAATCTCGCGGCCGGGTATCACCGGCGGACAGATACCTCGCATTGGCCGTGGAAATGGTTCGCTCAACGCAAGAACCGGACCTAGACAAATGGCTTCGTGTGATCCGACGGTATGGGCCTGCCGTGGTTAGCGCTTCGTTGGTCCGGCTAAAGAGTGCAGCGGACGTAAAAAATCGGGCCGCTTACCTCGTGAAGATCATTCAGGGTGAGTCCGAGATGCGCTGTGCGGCAAAAACAAAACCCGTCGTTGGAGCGACGGGCTTACCAATGTCGAGGTAAAAAACGATGAATGAAACGATATCATGTCCTAGCGATCGGTTCAACCTTTTCCGGGGAAGCGGGCAGTCGCCTGAAAGCCACGTCGGGCCTTCCACGGTCCCTGGCCATACCAAACCAGAGACGCGCGACGGAGACGCGAAGGCGCGACCGTCAGGCCAAGATTTCAAGCCCGACATGGTGCAAGCATACGGATTCATACGCCGCCTCGCGGGAGACGATACAGCGACCCTGTGTTTTCAAACCTTCGACGATTCCAAGGAAAAGCCCCTCGAACTCACTTTCCAGGGGCATGGGACACTCGAAGCCTTGAAGGGCAAGCTGACAGAGTTAAACCGCAAGGGCGCTGGTATCTCCGTGACGGTAAACGAGACCGACGGCAAGGGCCGGACAGCGGAGAACATCACAGCCGTTCGGGCGCTATTTCTGGACCTGGACGGCGCTCCGATTGAACCGGTTCGCGACTCTGCGTGTCCACCGGATTTGGTCGTACAGACCAGTAAAGGCCCTCCCGCGCGATACCATTGTTACTGGTTTTTGAAGGATGTCGAGCTAAACGAATTTACCGGCATACAGCGGGCTCTAGCAGAACGCTTCGATGGTGACCCATCCGTCAAAGACTTGCCCCGGGTCATGAGGCTCCCAGGCTTCTACCACCGCAAGAAAGAGCCGTTCCTTGTCGAAATCCTCGAAGCTCGGGAGGGGCCGCATTACTCGAAGGATGATCTGATCTCCGGCCTAGGTCTCACCATTGAATCCCCGCAAACAGTGCCCCGCGCCGAAGTAGTATCTGCCAGCACCCGCGTTACCCAGGGCACCCGCCACAACCACCTAAAGACCTTAGCCGCCAAGCTCCGAAACACCGGTATCAGTAGAGAGGGGCTTTCACAGGGCCTATTAGGTGAGAATGGCTCGGTTTGTTATCCGCCGCTCCAAGACTCCGAAGTTGAGACCATAGCAAAATGGGTTTTGACTAAGGATGGTGCCGGTGGGTACGTGCCTCCGGAGACAATCACCGTAAAAGATCTCCTGTCTAAGGATTTTCCGCAGATGAAATGGATTGTCGGAAATATCATACCGCCTGGCTTGACACTGCTTTCGGGCAAGCAAAAACTCGGTAAAAGTTGGCTTGCGTTGAGTATCGCTTGTTCTGTGGCGTACGGCGAAACAGCTATTGGACGATTCGAGACTTCGAAATGTGGAGTGCTCTTCATCGGTCTTGAGGACTCCGAGCGTCGCCTGGCCGAACGAATCCGCATGCTCGGGTTCAATAACGGCATTGATTCAATAAGGGTTGCTACGGACTGGCTCCCGCTTGACCGTGGTGGGCTTGAGGCTATCGAGAAGGACATTGTGTCATCCAACACGCGATTCGTTGTAATTGATACCGTACCTCGAATCCGTTCCGACCGCAGGGGGCGCGACTCGTATGCTCACGATTACGCAGATTTTGGGGCGTTACAGAATCTAGCGCAACGCTATGACGTGGGCGTGCTCGGTCTCACGCATACTCGAAAACTGAAGGCCGACGACCCATTTGACGCGATAAGCGGGACGCGTGGCGTTTCAGGTGCCGCGGACACCACGGTCGTCATGAACAAGGCGGGGGACGGCGCCACCATCCACATAGAGGGCCGCGATGTTGAGCCCGGACTGTATCGGTTGCGGCGCGACGGACCGCGATGGGTAGTGAGCGATGAAGCGCCTGCACGTAATGCATGCGTACAGGCAGTCGAGACCCGGGGGCGGGCGACCACTGCCGAGGTAGCCCAATTGATCGGCAAGGGGCGCGAGGCCACCAAGAAAGCGTTGCAGCGGGCAAAGGCGGACGGGTTGGTACGGTCACCCCAAGACGGAGTCTGGGAGATGGTAAAAAACGGTGTCCCGGTGTCCCGATAGCATCAATATCAAGTTTTATCAAACACATAGTCGGGACATCTAAAAAATGAGCAGATGTCCCGGTTATCCCGGTAACAAGGAAGTCAAGGGATTACAACAAACTAGCCGGGACACCCATATATTCAAGGATGTCCCGACAGGTGGGACACCGGGACATTATAAGATGTCCCGTTTATATTATTGATATTACTACTATATATACCTATCGGGACATGAAAAAATAGCTATATAGGTCTACCCCCCCCCTTGTCCTCCCGACAGCCCCCCTTATGTCTGATTTGACTTAACTGTTCGAGATCTCATAGAAGTCACATCTAGGTAGGATTTGCGTGATTATAGCCTACCGAAACGATGGACAATCAGGAATTATTCCGTACTTCACAGAGAGAAATTCACAACCCGGGCACCTGGGTGGCCCTTTCATGATCCTATGTTGAAATGGCCTTTGGGTTTGGACCGTACTGATTTT
>JAZDOF010000630.1:0-6232 GCA_043799015.1 Pseudomonadota bacterium
TGCCTGAAGGATCTGGGTCCGCTCCTGGAGTTCCTGACGCAGTTTTTCCGATTCGGCCGTCCGTTTCTCCAAGTCTCCGGCAACCTTCTGCAACTTGGTGTTCAGTTCGGCCATTTTGGAGTTCTCGGAGGCTTCGACTTCTTCAATGCGCTTCCTAAGTTTGGCTACCTCCTGCTCCCCAGCTTCGGCGTTCGCCTTGATGCCGGCGAATTCTTTTTCTTTAAGATTCAAGTTCTTGGCTAGGGCATCAAGCCTTGTCTGAAGTTGAGAAGCCTTGAATTCCGCCAGGGCCTTGGCGCCGATCAGGTCGATTCTTTTCTTGTCGCCTACTGTAGGAGGGGAGGCTGAAGCGGGAGGTTCGGCCTTGGCCTTTTCAAGTTCCCGTTCAGCTTGAGCTTTTGCTTCTTCCAGGTCCATGGCGGTTTTTCTAAGGGCCAGCACCTCGGCTAACGCCGATTCCTTTTCCGAAGATAGGCGTTCGGTCTTGTCCTTTTCTTCGCTCAGCTTGTTTTCGAGATCGGAAATCCGACGACGCCCGTCGTCTGCTGCGACTTTGGCCTTCTCAAGCTGTTGGTTCCCGCAACCCTGGAGGGCGAGGAGCACACCTAAGACCATACCCAACAACGATATACGACTTTTCATCCTCTTGACCCTCCTTGTAAGGAGCAAAACGTTTATCAGTGCTTGACGAATCCCGCTTTTCGACTCGACTTGCGGTACGCGGTCCCGTAATCCTCCGCAGAGGGCTTAATATCTCGACGGAATTCTTCTTGCCTGATTGTAACTGTGTGGTTATATTTTTGTCAATAAAAAACATGTAGATATATCATTTTCTTCAAGTAATGAAAGACGTAATTCCCGTTCCATCCCAATACGGAGTTTTCCACCTGGATACTAACGTGGGCCTTGTGGTATATTCGGAATGATCCCGTTGGGTTCCATCTCAAAGCTTTTGGCTTCGGATCGGCACACCCATCCAAGCGTTTTCGAAGGAATGCGTATGAGCGGCAATAACAGGCATTACGACGCATCGTTGACGTTACCTATCCTGGCCTACTGCGGACTGATTTTCTTCCTGTCAAGTCTCTCAAAGCTTCCCGATTCGGTGACCCTTATCCCGGACAAACTCGGCCATATTGCATTGTACTCGGGGTTGGGGTTCCTAACGGCACGGTATTGGATCGTCGGTCACGGCGTGGGCGCTACGCGGGCGATTGGATGGACGGTGGTCTGTTGTTTGGTTTACGGGATTTCCGACGAGTTTCATCAATATTTCGTCCCGGGACGGGAATCCGAAATCGGAGATGTCGTCGCGGACGTAATAGGGGGCTTCATAGGCTCGGCATCCTGCCTGATCGCTCGTTCATCAGGATTGCCCGGGTATGTCTCACGGTGGTTCGGAACGCGGGAGCGCGATGACGGGCCGCGTTTGGGGTCATGAGATGAATGCGGCGGCCCTTGTCTGCGGCTCCGGCATGGTTCCAATCACCAAGATGATAAGGGCGGGCATATTCTTCGATCTGATAGGGGAGGGTCGTGATTTGGATCGGCTTGAGGCTCTTTCTGCCGATGGTCGGGCTGATTTGACGCCTTGACGGCCCAAAACCCCGGAGATTCCAGCCTTCGTCGTGACTGCTCTCCATTTCTTGAGCATCGCCGGAGGCCGTCAACGACGGTTCCTTTAGGACGCTGGTCCATCAACGGTGTTGCGGTGGCCGGCCTTTTGAGATATGACAACCCCTGGCCTCGGGAGGCCAAGGCATGGGCCGAGTCTTCTCAGGAGGAATGAGCCATCATATCATATCAGCGTGATCACGTCGTCGATACTGCCGATTTGACCCTCCCTTTTCTTGACGATATCAGCGGGACAATCCGAGGTTACAGGATCTTTACGGCCTGCCGGACGGTCAACGGAAAGATTTTTCGGCTGGAAGACCATTTGGAGCGCCTGTACCAATCCGCGGCGAGCATCTACATGAAACCGCCCATGGAGGCCGTGGAGTTGGCGGCCCTGCTCAGCGATCTCACGGCTGCCAACCTGAACAAATACCCGGGCGTGGACCTTCTCCTGGACATCGTGTTCAGCGGCGGTCTCCTCGGAAGCACCATGCAGCAGTCAGGCAACGGGGCTCACCTCTACGTCGCGGTACAGGAATTGGTCCCTCCTCCACCCGAAGCCTACTCGAACGGGGTGGCCCTTGCGACTTTCCCGCACCAAAGGCCCTGGGCGGACGTAAAGCTACTCAACTACGTGGGGGCCATCCTGGCGCATCAGACGGTGGTACCGGCGAACGATGCCTGGGACGCTCTTTTTGTCGATCCCGCCGACGGAAGAACTCTCTTGGAAGGATCCACATTCACGGTTTTCTTTGTGGACGCTCGTGGTGAAGTCGTTACACCGCCGTTGGACGGGAGGATATTGCACAGCATAACCCGGCGCGTTACTTTCGAGATACTGCTTGGACAAGAATGGCCGGTTCTCAGGGAGTCTCCAGTGACTATCGACATGCTCCCCTCGTTTGCCGAGGCCTTCCTGTGCTCCACGACACGCAACATACTTCCCTTGAACCGAATTGATCGGCATGTGATCGGAAACGGGAGTCCCGGGCCCGTAACCAAACACATCATGAAGTTGTTTGACGAATACATCCGGTCCTACTAGCCGGGCAAGGGGCACCATGGCCACGCAAAGGGCTGAGCGATGAAGGTCCTGATTTCGGGCAAACTACCCGATGAAGTTGTCGTTAAGGTCCGCGCCCTCCATTCAGTGGTGATGAACTCCACTGTTGACGAGAAGGCCCTTTTGAACGCGCTCCGAAGTGGAGGGATTGCGGGGGCCGGTCCGGACGTGTACGAGAACGAACCGAATATTACCCCCGGCCTCGCAGATTTGAGCAACGTCGTCCTCTTACCCCACATAGGAAGCGCAACTTACGAAACCCGCATGAAGATGGCCATGCCGGCCGTCGACAATCTGCTCGAGGGGCCAGCCGGCGGAGTACCACCGAATTGCCTCAATTGCGGGGACGCGTAGGGCATCGGCGTCAAAACAAAGGAAGGTCGGGTCACCCGGGCCATCGCCCCGTCCCAACCCGGCCCCTGGGCTAAAGAGGCCGTCTCCGGACCTGGACCGCAGGCAAATCCGTGCCGCAATCGGGAGCCGGAGACCCATTTGACAACCGGAACGTCTTCGTGGAATGCCGGCTGTTGTACCGGAATGCACATCGCGTTACGATTATCCTCTTGCGGAAGGTCTTGAGACGGTCTTTTCAACCCATGGCGAAGGTTGACACGCTGCAAATCCCTGACCAAAGCACCCATCTCTTGTTTTGACGCCAATGGGGGTTTTCCCCGCTCATGTAACCATTCACTCTTGTGGGGCAGGCTTGCCGGCCTGCCGAGATCGCACTAAGAAAATTCGCTGGCTGGAAAGCCTGCGCCACGTTGAGATTGGAATTTCCCCCTCGTAAGTGAATGGTTACTCCTCTCATCTCCTTTCCCCTGCAATCTCACCATCCTCATGATACGCTTGAGGCGCAGCCGCTTGCCGGTTGTGGGGTACGGCCGGATCGAGGCGTCCTTACGCGAATTCAGATCACGGAATTTCCTACTTGAAAGCGCCGGCACAAACGATTACTGGATATCTAGGGGAAGAAGTAGTACAAATGAGGATTGGAAGAACCGATCTCAACAATGTAAGGGATTGGATGATGACAAACCGCGCTCCGAAACCGGGGCCGGTGAACACGCAATAACAGGAGGTGAAGTCTTGAGCGTTCCTGATAAGATCCAGACATGGCAGATGGTAAAGGGTCCGGTTTTCGATAAGGCGGTCGGAAAAGTGACCGAGCCGGGACAGCTTCAGCGGACTGAAATTCCCGTTCCGGAATTGGCCGCTGGAGAAGCCTTGGTTAAGGTGGCCGGCTGCGGGGTTTGCCATACCGACCTTGCCTATTTTTATGATGGAGTCCCCACCATAACAAAGCCGCCCCTGACCTTGGGTCACGAAATATCCGGGACCGTCGTTGCGGCCGGACCGGGCGCGGAATCCCTGGTGGGCAAGAATGTAATCGTTCCGGCGGTAATGCCGTGCAACAAGTGTGATATATGCGGCCAGGATCGCGGCAATAGGTGTCTGGCCCAGAAAATGCCCGGCAATTCGTTGGGTATTTATGGGGGCTTTTCAAGCCATATTCCTGTTCCTTCGGAAGACCTTTGCGTAATTGAAGACCTCAAGGGACGCCCGCTCGAGAATTACGCGGTCATAGCGGACGCGGCCACTACGCCTTATCAAGCGGCCATTAGAGCAGGGCTCGCCGCGGGGCAACCGGCTCTTATTACCGGTATAACAGGTGGCGTGGGCGTGTACATGGGCCAGGTCGCCAAAGCCTTCGGCGCGAAGCCCATCGTGGGCATGGGTCGAAGCGACGAGAAGCTCCAGCGCGCTCTGGAGCTTGGGGCCGACTATGTGATCAATACCAAGGACAAGGACTTCAAGGCCGTACAGGAAGAGTTCCGCGCTATTGCAAAACAGGCGGGATGCAAGGCCAACGTCGGTTGGAAGATATTCGAGTGTACCGGTGTAGGCGCGATGCAGGACGTCGCACTCGGCCTCTTGGGTTTCATCGGGAAGATGGTCGTGGTAGGCTTCGGTATGCAGAAGAACACCTACTCGATGTCCCGTCTGATGGCATTTGATGCTGAGGTGATCGGGACTTGGGGTTGTCTGCCGAAATACTATCCGAAGGTCTTGGAGATGGTCCAAGCCGATCAGATCCAGATAGATCGGTTGCTGGAAACCAGGCCCATGTCTACGATAGCCAAAGCGTTTGAGGATGCCCATAGCGGCGGACTCACGCAGAGGATAGTCTTGACCCCCGACTTCTGAACCGAGACGTCTCGACCGGCACAAGCCGGACCGGTTGACCGGTAGTCGTTGAAGGCGTCCGGAACCGCGGGCGCCTTCATCAACCAAGCGAGAAGCCCACATGCCCCTTCTAGGCCGTAACGAGCTTTCCTGGAACGAAAGATACCGTCGCTCACTTTACCATTTCCTTCGTGACGAGCTGGAATGCCTGCTTATAAACGAGGCCCTCACGGAGTCGTACCACGCGTTCCTCGCCGCCGGTAAATCCTATCCGTTTATAGAAACTAAGATGCTCAAGCCGAGAGCGAAAATTATAGCGCGTGAATACGCAGAACAGCGCGATTTCATCGTGATTTTTAATGAAGGCGCTTTGCCGGCGCAGAGCAAGCCCTACGTATGCTTTCTTGAGTCCAACAAAATAACGAAGGAAAACCTGACGAACCTTGTCTCGTTCGACTTGAGGGATGTGTTCAACCAACGCATGAGGTTCTTTGACGATAAGGACTTCGGTAAGCTATTGCGATCCTTGACTCAATCGGATTACGCCGTCCTTATCCAGCGGGACCACTCGGTCAAGGCGCGATATCGATACGGTCTTTCTCATTTCCACGTGCGAATCGACTGGCCGGTGGCAGAAGCCGCCGCGGACCTCGGCCGATATCTTAGATACATCTCCAAAGACATATACGAAAAAAACGAGAGGGAAGGGGAAATACTCCAACAGAAACTATACGAGTACTATGGATTTCACCATACCGTCGGCGGTAGAAGGACCGCAGCGCTCGTAGCGACCCGCTACATGGCCTCGTTCGACTTTCTTTCCACGGTTTATGTCGCGTCGTCCGAAGCGCGGACTTTGTCTCGTCTGTCCGAGATGGGGATAGCCAAGTATGTTCTAATTGCGGTGCCCAATAATGATATTGAGGAGCTTTCACGGGCCAAGGGCATCAAGACGGAAGAATTCGCCGCACAATATTTCCTCGACAGGACCCCCGACTACGGCGTAGGGATTTTTCTTGTAACCTACGAGCACAATGAGCACTCCACCCCTCCTCCGGACGGAAGACCTCGAGAGATCAACTCCGACTACCAATGGCTCAATGTGGATCTCCAACTGCTGGTGCCGCCCTGCACGACCGGGGACGCAAGACCGATACCCTATTCACGCGTTTACACATGATCGGTTGGGGCATGGGCGCGATCGTCGTGAGAAAAACGAACGGGAAAACCTACTATGTTCATGAGGAAAGCCGGGCGTGAAGCTCGACCCATCTGATCAAAACCAAAGAGTGGGGCGGAAGCGCTGTGCGTACCGGGGCAATCTACATTGGGACGGCCGAGAAGATACTCAAGGCAATTCAAATC
>JAZDOF010001080.1:0-2159 GCA_043799015.1 Pseudomonadota bacterium
ACGGGACTCTTCATTTATTTCAGCGTTGCGAAACTGACGCTGGGATTGTGATCGGACTATGCGGCACGTTCCGGGGTGTGGTATGTTCGGATGGCGGAAGCGTTCCGTTCGGCGGAGACTTTCGGACATTTTGTCCGGGTCGAGACGGGCAACCGTGCGAGGCATGGAACCACGCCGATCAATTTCAAAATACTGGAGGTGTGAAGTATGAGCAATTTAGTTGTTATCGGTTACGACGATCTGTTCAAGGCGGAAGAGGTCCGTCTCATGCTGTGGAAGATGCAGAAGGAATACCTCATCGACCTTGAAGATGCGGTGGTGGCGCTAAAGGATAACGAAGGAAAGGTCAAGCTGCATCAGGCAACGAATCTGACTGCCGCGGGAGCGGTTGGAGGGGGCTTCTGGGGAGCCCTCATCGGACTCATTTTTCTTAATCCCCTCCTGGGGCTTGGTATCGGCGCCGCAGCCGGTGCGGTGTCGGGAGCGTTGACCGACGTGGGCATCAACGACACCTTCATGAAACAATTGGCCGAAACCATGCAACCGGACAGTTCCGCCCTCTTCATTTTGGTCAGGCGAGCGACTCCGGACAAGGTTCTTGAAGAACTCAAGGGAACCGGAGGCAAAGTCCTCAAGACTTCTCTGTCACACGACGATGAAGCCAAACTTCAGGAAGCTCTGAACGCGGCAAAGGGGTAATGGAATTCAGTTGTAGTTCATCGGGCTTCCACCAGACGGCGTGGTTTGCCCGATGAACGCTTACGAATTCAACAAATCCGGAAAGCGCTCGGTGAAGTGTGGCGGTCATTCTTTGAGCGCCAAGAAAGCCGTTCCGAAATCCTGAATTCGGCCCAACCGACCGATCATTTCGCCTCGTACACTTCTGAAAGGCAAGGGCGATGGGGCAACTCAATGACGGGCATGGACTTACTCCAAGAACAATAGATCCCAAGCAGACCAACCTTCTCAAGATTTTTGCAGCATTGGTCCCTTTCGGCATGGTCCTGTCCACTGTAACCGACGTCATCGCCGACGACTCAACTGCCCGTTTCGGCGCCGGAGGTATTGAATTCCTGAAAAGCGAAGACATTCGGATGCTTGAAGAAGTCTTGGAAATTTCGACCGAAATCGTGCGAGTCAAGTTTCGTTTCCTGAACGAATCAGACAGAGATATCCTCACCACGGTTGCCTTCCCGCTTCCGCCCTATCCCCCATTCTTCACCGACGGTCGTTCAGGTGTGAGCAGCCCAGCCACACTTATGGAAACTTTCAAAGTATACGTAAATGGTCAGCCGGTACCCACACAGTTGGAGCGTAAGGCCTTCGTACACGGTATCGACATCACCACTCAGTTGCGTGCACTGGGCTTGTCCGATGATCAGATCTTTTGGGACGCCGACTTAAAGGAAGGCCAAGAAGCTGTAGCGGCAGTACTGGGCGGAGGAAAAGACGCAAGGTTGCTCAGTTATAGGATCGACTGGAAAGTAGCTGAGACTCGGTTCTGGCAGCAGGACTTTCCTGCAGGAAAAGAAGTAGTCGTGGAGCACACCTATAAGCCGGCAGTGGGTTCCGCGTATGGCGTGGTGCATGAAAGAGGGGCCCATGGCGATTCCGACATACCGACAGCCGGAACCGAGACTCACAAGGACGTGTGTCTTGACGATAACACCCGCCGTGCCATCGAGAATCAAATCAAAGCTTGTGTTGCCAAGAACCCGGGATGGGTTACCGTGTCTTTCGACATTGTCGAGTACATACTCGGTACGGGACGGAACTGGAAAGGGCCGATCGGCGAGTTCACTCTGAAAATCAAGAAACAATCCCCAGATCAGATCGTATCTCTCTGCTTTCCGGGCAAACCCAAGAGAGAGAGCCCCACCGTCCTTGAGTTTCACCAGAAGAACTTTCTACCTCCCGAGAGACTGGTAGTGTATTTCTATACGGTTTGTGAACAGTGAGGCGTGCTAAGGGTTGCTCAATGATTACTGCGGAAACCTTCACGGTTGTTCCGGCCGTTGCCCATGGCTTCCCACACGGCCGTGATCGCGTCCATGGCCCGGCACTGCAACGACAGTGCCTGGGAGGCAATCACCTCGGGAACTTGAGGCCACTGCAGGTTCACACGTACGAGCCGGGCTCTCGGATGTTCATGAACGATC
>JAZDOF010001089.1:0-6328 GCA_043799015.1 Pseudomonadota bacterium
GCCGGTTTCAATCGAGGGTGGAGATTACCTCGGATCATCGACAGCAGGACGGGTTCATCCACGCCGGCGTCATGGCTACCATGGCGGATCACACGGCCGGTTATTCCGCGTTTACCACCGTTCCCGACGAGATGCAGATCCTGACCGTGGAATTCAAGGTCAACTTCCTTCGACCAGCGTTCGGGGATTCGCTCGTGTGTCGATCGCAGGTGATCCGTGAAGGCCGTCAAGTTATCGTATCCGAGTCGGAGGTGTTCGACATCCGGCCCGAAGGTGAGGTCTCCGTGGCAAAGGCCATGGTGACGCTCATGGCGGTCCCGCGGGAGAGACTGCTCAGGGAGTAGGACTGAGAAGAATAGGGCGACGGCCGGTCGCCCCCACCAGACTGCGGAACAACGTAAAGGCGATTCCGGAACGCTCTGCCGGTACGACGTTTCGGAATTGCCTCAGCAAATTCCACGGCCGGCCTACCGTGGGTTGAAACCCAAGGCGTCGGCCCCGTGCCCGAACCAAGCCTGCCGTCCAAGGATACTGATCAATCGTCCTTCCGGGCGCTTCGCGCCGTTGTAACCATGTGGATTGATTTTCCGAATGTGGATGAAGGGCCGTAGGATGACTGACCGAACACCAATTCTCGGGGGAACCGCACTATGGAAGAACGCATTCGAGTCGGAATCAGCTCCTGCCTGTTGGGAGAAAACGTGCGATACAACGGCGGGCACTGTCGAGACGGCTTCATAGCGACCACCTTATCCAAGTATTTGGATTTCGTGCCGGTATGCCCGGAGGTTGAGGCAGGGTTCGGCATCCCGCGTGAAACCATGCGCCTGGTCGGTGATCCCCGCTCCCCGAGATTGGTCACCACCAAGACCGAACTGGACCACACCGAGCGCATGCTCCAATGGTCCACGGGCCGTGTAGGGGAATTGGAGGAGCACAAACTGTGCGGCTTTATTTTTAAGAGCGGTTCCCCCAGCAGCGGGATGGAACGGGTGAAGGTGTACTCCGAAAACGGCATGCCGACCAAGACCGGGGTCGGATTGTTTGCCCGAGCCTTCATGGATCACTTCCCTTTGCTGCCCGTGGAGGAAGAAGGAAGGCTGTGCGATCCGAAGCTCAGGGAGAACTTCATTGAGTCTCTCTTCACTCTGAAGAGATGGCGTGAGTGCGTTGCCTCCCGGATCTCCAAAGGCGGGATGATCGACTTCCATTCCCGCAACAAGCTCCTTCTCCTGGCCCACAGCCCCAAGCACTACCAGGTCATGGGCCGACTGGTCGCGGGCATAGCGGAGCTTTCACGTGAAGACTTTCAGGATCGTTATCAACAACTGCTCTTGGAGGCCCTAAAGCTCAAGACCACGGAGAAGAAGAACTCCAACGTACTGCTACATGTTTTGGGCTATTTCAAGAAGGTGCTCTCGTCGGATGAAAAGCAGGAGGCCGTTGAAATCATCGACGCATACCGCAACGGCTACATACCTTTGGTGGTTCCCGTAACTCTGTTGAATCATTTTGTACGAAAATACGATCAGGCCTATCTCAAGACACAGACATTCCTCAATCCGCATCCGTTGGAACTCCGACTGAGGAACCATGCCTAATAGGGGGGGTCTTAAGAAGCCCGGAAGATGTCCGAGCGCACAAACGGACATTTCTCTCGGCAACCGCTATACAACGGTTAGATAGGTGCTCGTGAGGCATTTGACCCTGGACGGAGACCCAACTCGATTCCAGGCCCTGTGCCCGATTTCTTTGGACGCCGAATGGTGTAGTAAGGAGTTTGAGATGATGATGGCGAAGACGGATGCCGCAACGGCAAATCGAGCCGGGGACAAAAGCCGGACGGGACTGAGCATTGAAGATCTCCGGCAAGGATTTCTGGACCACCTCTATTATACTCAGGGACGGCCTATCGGCTTGGCAACGGCCGGTGACGTCTATATGGCCCTTGCTTACATGGTCCGTGACCGCCTGCAAGAACGCTGGATAAGGAGCGTGGAGACTTTTCTCAAAGGATCGAAACGGATAGTGTGCTATCTATCCGCGGAATTCCTTGTCGGTCCGCAACTGGCCAATAATCTGCTCAACCTGGGCATTTATGATGACGTCAAATCCGCATGCGAGTCCGCGGGCTTGGATTGGGAACAAATACTGGATCAGGAACCCGAGCCGGGACTCGGCAACGGAGGCCTCGGCCGTCTGGCCGCGTGTTTTCTCGATTCCCTGTCCACGCTGCAAATCCCCGCAATCGGTTACGGAATACGTTACGAATTCGGCATTTTTCACCAGGTAATCCGCGACGGCAGACAGGAAGAACTAACGGACAAATGGCTGTTCATGGGCAACCCCTGGGAAATACCTCATCCGGACGTCTCGTTTGAAGTGAAATTCGGAGGCCGCACGGAACACCGCCATGACGAAAACGGGGGATACAAGGTACATTGGGTACCGGATCACGCAGTTCGCGGAGTTGCGCACAACATGCCCATTCCGGGTTTTCGCGTGAATACCTGCAACACGCTCCGTTTGTGGAAGGCGGAGGCATCAGAATCGTTTGATTTTCAGGCGTTCAACCGTGGGGATTATTACGGGGCCGTGGAAGACAAGGTCACGTCGGAGACCGTCTCCAAAGTCCTATATCCGAATGACGAACCACTTGAAGGCAAGAAACTTCGGCTCTCCCAGCAATATTTCTTTGTGTCCTGCTCGTTGCGGGACATGCTCAACATACACCTCCGGCTCGGCCGGCAGGCGGCCGATTTTCATGAAACCTTTGCGGCACAACTCAACGATACCCATCCTGCTCTGGCCGTCGCGGAATTGATGCGTCTCTTGGTGGACGAACACGACTTGAGTTGGGATAGAGCTTGGTTCGTCACCGTCAACACCTTCGGATACACGAATCACACGCTCCTGCCCGAAGCGCTGGAGAAATGGCCTTTGCCGCTCTTTGCCTCGCTCTTGCCCAGGCACCTGGAGATCATATACGAGATCAACCGCCGATTTATGGCTGAGGTACAGGAAAAATACCCCCATGACCCCGACCGTGTCGCTCGACTCTCCCTGATTGATGAATTCGGGGAAAAATATGTGCGGATGGCCAACCTGGCCTGCGTGGGCAGTCATGCCGTCAACGGTGTGGCCGAGTTGCACACGGAGTTGCTGAAAAGGGATGTTCTTCGAGATTTCTACGAGCTATACCCGGAAAGGTTCGGCAATAAGACCAACGGAGTAACCCCACGGCGCTTCTTGGCCTTGATCAACCCCGGTTTGGCGGAGTTAATAACCGGCTGGATCGGCGACGGTTGGATCACCCAAATGGAGAAACTGAAGCAGCTCGAGAATTACGCCGACGATCCCGAATTCCGATCAGCTTGGCGCAAGGTCAAGCTGGATAACAAGATCAAATTGGCGGAACGCATCCTTGCCCGCACGGGGGTTGCAGTGAACCCTCAGTCCCTGTTTGACGTTCAAGTGAAGCGGATGCACGAGTACAAACGGCAGTACCTTAACGTGCTGCACATCATCACCCTATATGATCGAATCAAGTCCGACCCGACCGTGGAGATAACCCCGCGAACCTTCATATTCGGCGGAAAAGCCGCACCCGGCTATTTCACGGCAAAACTCATAATCAGGCTCATAAACGCCGTAGGGGAAGTGATCAATAACGACCCGGACGTGAAGGGCCGTCTAAAGGTGGTCTTTTATCCGAATTTCAACGTCAAGCACGCCCAGTGGATTTACCCCGCGGCCGACCTGTCGGAGCAAATCTCGACAGCCGGCAAAGAGGCTTCGGGAACAGGCAACATGAAATTTTCGATGAACGGAGCGCTCACCATAGGAACCTTGGACGGCGCTAATGTTGAGATCAGAGAAGAAGTGGGACCCGACAATTTCTTTCTCTTCGGGCTCACGGCCGAAGAGGTATTCGACCTGAAAGCCGGGGGCTATCGGGCACGTGATTACTATGAAGGAAATGAGCGGTTGAAGCATGTTATCGACCTTATCGCGTCCGGACATTTCTCTTCGGGAGATCCCGAGCCCTTCAAACCTCTTGTTGATTCGCTCGTTCATCGTGACGATTACCTATTGCTGGCCGACTATCAATCGTACGTGGATTGCCAGGATCGCGTAGGCCTAACCTACCGCGACCAAGACGCGTGGACATGCATGTCCATCCTAAACGTGGCGAGAATGGGCAAATTTTCGTCCGACCGCACAATTCGGCAATACTGCGACGAAATCTGGAAGGTCAAACCGGTGCCCGTCAGTCTCGAAGGCGGTGACGCGGGGCGGACATGAGGAATGACTTTGCCCAAGGTCTCCGGGATGCCGTGGGATTGCCTAGTTCCAAATAAGAAGTTATCGTACAGTAATCGGAACGCCGACCAAGGAGGACTGCCGTGGTGGTGAGATTCGCACTGGGCTTGATCATCAGCTCAATCTTAACGGTTTCCGCAGCCAATGCCGATAATATCGGCGTCAATCAGAACGAAAACGCTGTTCGAAAAACCGTTGAATCCTATGTGGAGGCTTACAACCGGGGGGATGCGTCCGCCGTAGCGCTGTATTGGAGTCGAGACGGCTCGTACCGGACCCATACCGGAGAACAGGCAAAGGGTCCGGAAAAGATCCAAGCCGCCTTGGAACGCTTTTTCGCTGAGCACAAAGGCATCCAAGTGAAAGCCTCCCTTTTCGACATTCAACTTCAAACGGCCGACAAAGCCTTGTCCAAAGGTTTTGCCGTGTTCCGTCAACCGGACGGGGAGAACGACGAAGTCGTCTTCACCGCCGCGCTTGTGAAGGAAAAAGGGGCATGGAAGTTCCTTACAATAGAAGAGGAGGAATCCGCCGTTCCCCTAACCACCGTGGCGAAGCTGGGAGAACTCGAATGGCTCATCGGAGAATGGGAGGATCGGGACCACGGTTCCGTAGTGGAATCCAGCTTTAAGTGGACGAAGGATTACGCCTTCATCAATGGTGTGTTTCGAGTTACGGAGGGGGATCGCGTCGTTCTTGAGGGAACCCAGATCATTGGTTGGGACCCTGTGGCCGGACGGATCCGCTCGTGGATATTCGACAGCAACTCCGGTTTTGGGGAAGGCGAATGGTCGCGGTCGGGCAACCGATGGACCGTTAAGGTAAAGAGTACTCTCGCAACGGGGGGGAAGGCATCCTCCATCAACGTCTATGAATATACGGACTCCAACTCTTTCACCTGGAGATCCGTAAACAGAGAGGTGGACGGAGAACTTCTTCCGGATATCGACGAGGTTACGGTGGTACGCAAAAACACCCGAAAAGCACAAGCAACATCCGGAAAATAATGGAGGGGATTATGAAGCGGTCGGCTCTCTTTACTCTACCTATATTGTTCGTACTAGTCGTGGTCATCGGTGCTTATGACGCATTCTCCCGCGGCGGAGGAGGGCGAGGAGGCGGGGGCGGCTTCGGAGGCGGAGGCGGAGGCCGAGGCGGCGGAGGAGGGGTTGCCTACCATGGCGGCGCTGCATCCCGCACGCCTTCCATGAGTCATGCCCCCTCACGGTCCTCCGTGTCACAATCGAGACCGTCGCAATCCAGGGAGGCGGCTTCGCGACCGACGCGTCCCTCAACCCCGGACCGGTCGGCTTCTCAACGCCCGGGCCAATCGACATCGCAGCGCCCGATCCGGCCCGATCAACAACGTCCTATCGCAGCGGGGTCCATAAGAAACGACGGGCGGCCGGCCGGCGGCGGAAGACCTGATCAGGGTCAACTGAAGCAGTTCCTGGATTTGCCCCAACAGGGCGGAAGAGGTCCGTCGACTCTTGAAAAAGTCGGCATCGGCGCTGCTGTGGGAGCGCTTGGATACGCCGGTGCAAGGGAATTGCTCGAATCAAGGGGACCCGGCGGTGACAGGCCGGCCCCGGGGGATCGTCCACAGGCCGGTACGCGTCCTGCCGAAAGGCCCGGTCGGGGAGACGGACTCAGGCCGGGTGACAGGCCCGGTCAAGGTGACAGGCCCGGTCCCGGCGATAGACCGGGTCTCGGGGACAGACCTGGTCCCGGGGAGAGGCCCGGTGATAGACCGGCTCACCAGCCGGCACGGCCGAATCCGGACCAAATTCGAGACAATATGCAGGGCAGGTACGACAATCTCTTTACGCCCCAATGGTGGAAAGATCATCCCAATATGGCGCACGCCTATTGGCAAAACTTCGGCAAATATCAATACGCGCGCAACCATTGGTGGAGGCCGGCAGCCTGGGCTTCGTTGGGCGGTTGGGTGGCCGGAACCGCTTGGAGTTCACCGACATATTATGACTATGGCACGAGCGTCTAT
>JAZDOF010001092.1:0-2523 GCA_043799015.1 Pseudomonadota bacterium
TTCCGGGTCGGCCAAAGAGTCGTCCACAACAGGGAAAGGTCCTCGAATTATCGTATCACCGTTACAGGGGAGCTTTTCCGCAACTTCATCCGTGATGAACGGGATGAACGGGTGAAGCAGTCTCATGAGCGAATCAAGCACATGTCCCAGAACGACCTTGGTGTTCCGCGCGGCCTCGGGATCCTCCGCGGCAAGTGGAAGCTTCGCTGTTTCGATGTACCAATCGCAGAACTCGTGCCAAGTGAACTGGTAAAGCACCTGGGCCGCATCGTTGAACCGGTAGGTTTCGATTGCGTCCCGGACCTCCCCGGTCACGGAATTGAGCCTGGAAAGTATCCATCTTTCCGGAAGGTCCAAAGACGCGGCCATGGATGGGGAAAAGCCCGCGGCCGAATTGTTCAAGTGGGGTAGAGCAAAGCGGGCCGCATTCCATATCTTGTTCATGAAGTTCCGGTAGCCCTCGATGCGCTGCTGGGAAAGCCTGATATCCCGGCCCTGTGCGGCCATGGCGGCCAGGGTGAAGCGGAAGGCATCGGTCCCGTATTTTTCCATTACATCTAGCGGGTCGATGATGTTGCCCAGGGATTTGCTCATTTTCTTGCCGTGCTCGTCCCTGACCAACGCGTGGATGTACACGTCGGTGAACGGCACGTCGTCCATGAATTGCAGTCCCATCATCATCATGCGGGCAACCCAGAAGAAAAGGATGTCGAACCCGGTCACCAGGCAAGAAGTGGGATAAAAACTACGTAGTAAGGGGGTATCGTCCGGCCACCCCATGGTGGAAAACGGCCAAAGCGCGGATGAAAACCACGTGTCCAGCACGTCCGTTTCCCTGGTGAGGGCCGTGGATCCGCAGGAGCATCGTGTGGGGTCTACCCTCGCCACGATCACCTTGCCGCACTCTCCGCAAGTCCATGCCGGGATGCGATGCCCCCACCAAATCTGGCGTGATACGCACCAATCCCTGATATTGCGCATCCATTCGTAGTACGTTTTTGTCCAATGTTCGGGAACGATCTTGGTGTTCCCCCGCTCCACGGCCTCGATGGCTTTGGCCGCCAACGGCGCTACCTTGACGAACCACTGCTTTGAGATGAGCGGTTCCACCACGTCCTTGCAGCGATAGCATCGGCCGAGCCCCACGGTGTACGGCTCCGTCTTCAGGAGGTAGCCCTTGACTTCAAGCTCGCTAAGGATCGCTTTGCGACAGTCGTACCGGTCCATGCCCTTGAAATGGATGCCGTTATCGTTGATAACGCCGAAATTATCCATCACGGTAACGTGCTCCAAGCCGTGGCGCAATGAAAGCTCGAAGTCCGTCGCGTCATGGGACGGGGTCACCTTTAGCGCGCCGGTGCCGAACTCCATGTCCACGATGGGGTCTCCGATGATCTTCAATCGTCTGCCCACCAGCGGGAGTACGGCGTACTTTCCGATCAGGTGCTTGTATCGCGGGTCCTGGGGGTTCACAGCGACCGCCGTGTCTCCCAACATGGTTTCCGGCCTGGTGGTTGCCACCACCAGCGCGTCATCCGAATCTTCAACAGGGTAGCTTATGTGCCAGAGATTTCCCTGTGATTGATCGTGCTCCACTTCGAGGTCCGAAAGCGCGGTGTAGCATCGAGGGCACCAGTTGACTATATAGTCGCCCTGATAAATCAACCCCTCTTCATAGAGCCGTACGAAAACCTCACGCACCGCCTTGGAAAGGCCCGCGTCCATGGTGAAGCGTTCCCGGTCCCAATCGCAGGAACATCCGAGCCGTTTGAGCTGATTGAGTATTACGCCGCCGGAATGCTCTTTCCAAGTCCATACCCGCTCGATGAATTTTTCCCGCCCCAGGTCTTCCCTCCTGAGACCCTCCTGCCCGAGCTGACGTTCAACCACGTTCTGCGTCGCTATTCCCGCGTGGTCCATGCCGGGCATCCACAAGGTGTTGTGACCGTTCATGCGGTGATAACGAATGAGAATGTCTTGGAGCGTATTGTTGAGCGCATGCCCCATATGGAGGGAGCCGGTGACGTTGGGCGGAGGGATGACGATCGAGTATTCCTTGCCGGTTTTATCCGGTGCGGCATGGAAGCACTTGTTCTCTTCCCAGAACGCGTACCAACGCTTCTCGATCTCGGCAGGGTCATATGCTTTGGGGAGTAACTTGGGGTCCATCAAAATCTCCTGATCTTCCGGAAGGCTCATTGAGATAACATAACCCCCTATTATGCCGGCAACCCGTCGACTAAACAATAGGGGTATTACCCGTACGCCGGAGGCATTGATGTTTAATGATCATCGGGAACTATTGCGGATTTGAACATGTAGCGGTCTTACGAGGAACGGAGAAGGCGAGGTAGCGGGCCGCATTCGACCGCGCGCACCTTGATCCCCGGAGTGCGCAATGGTGGATCTTCAGCCGCTGCCGCACGACGTGATCGTGCCGGAACACCACGGGGATACGAGGCTTGAATGCCTGGCGGAAAGATGACTTTACGGGCAAAGAGATGGACGGATTATGCTCTCGTC
>JAZDOF010000002.1:0-4471 GCA_043799015.1 Pseudomonadota bacterium
GTGTCCATTGTCCTGAACAAGGTCATTCCCCATCTTACGGGCAGCCTTGCCGACATGCTCGTATCGGTCGCTCGGTAGATGGTTTGCCGCCATTCCCCAGGACCTATTCATCACGCACGGAGAATCGAACCACAAAGCCACCAAGGCACGAGGAGGTAGGGAAACCATGCATGAGATCCTGTTCAAGCACGAATCGAGTCCGCGGAAAAGCCTTCACGAGCCTTTGATTTCTTTGTGTCTTTGTGGTTATTCTTTCTTCATCCCGGTGAGCAATTACGATTGTCTTATAAACGGGTTTACAGGCAGTTGTATCGAAAAATGCACCAAAGGGCCCTAACGCCGTCTTTCCATCCGATTTTCTTACCCTCTCGATACGTTCTGCCTGTATAGGAAATACCGACTTCATAGACCCGGCAATCCAGTTTGGCAATTTTGGCCGTAAACTCGGGCTCGAAGCCGAACCCTTTTTCCTTGAGGGTCATCCGGTCGACAACATGCCGGAGAAACACTTTGTACCCGGTTTCCATATCCGTGAGGTTGAGATCGGTGAAGGCGTTAGATAGGAGGGTGAGGAACCTGTTGCCGACATAATGCCAAAAATACAAAACCCTGTGTGATTCCGAACCCACGAACCGTGATCCGTAAACCACATCGGCCTTACCCTTAAGAATCGGGTCAAGGATCTTGGGATACTCCTCGGGGTTATATTCCAGGTCGGCATCCTGAATTATGATTATGTCCCCGGTCGCGGCCGCGAATCCCGTCATCAGGGCCGCACCCTTCCCCCTGTTCCCGTCGTGAAACAACACCCGGGTGACCGTATCCGCCAACTGATGCTCAAGCAGTTCACGGGTACCATCGGTTGACCCGTCGTCTACCACGATTATCTCATCCACGCGGGCGGGCGCGGACTTGACCGACCGCATGAGTCGTTCAATCGTGGCGACCTCGTTGAAACAAGGAACGACCACAGACACCCTTAGGTCCCTTCCGGCATCGACACGACCTGCCGGCACGGAAGCCGACCCGTCCGCATGCGACGCGGGCATCACTCGCTCCTAGGAGTTCCCGGGGCCGGGCGTCTTGATAATGACATCACCGACCTTCACGTCCCCGCTTTTCAATACCCTCGCGAAAACCCCCTGTTTGGGCATGATGCAGTCGCCCACCTTGTGGTAAACGGCGCAGCGCGTGTGACATTCCTTGCCTATTTGCGTAATCTCCAGTTCCAAGGTATCTCCCACCTTGAGACGGTCACCCACGGTCACGGAGGCAAGGTCAAAATTCTCGGTGGTTAGGTTTTCGGCAAAGCTTCCAGCGGCAACATCCAAGCCCGAGTGATTCATCTTCGCTATTTCCTCCGAGGACAACAACGACACCTGCCTATGCCAATCACCTCCATGAGCGTCTCCGACAAGGCCGAAGCCCTCCCGGAACGTCCCCTCACCGACGTTCTTCTTGGGAGTACCCTTGTGCTTGCTGATGCATACCGCCACTATCGTTCCGGATGACATGATTTATCAACAACTCCTGCTAAGTGTCACGCGTTGAGAATTGCGGGAACCCTGAACGGTTGAGTGAATCGAAGCAAACATCTGTAGGGGCGGGGTTTATCCCCGCCCGTTCCCTGGATGCCGACGGCGGGTCGCCCCCACGACAACGTCGGCCAACCGCCGAATTACGTCAAGCAAATTCAGAAACCCTCTACTAGTCTTCGTCTTCCTCCGGTTTCGCCGCGGCTTCCACTATCTTTTCCGCGATATTGGCAGGCACTTCTTCATAATGGGAGTAATCCACCGTGAATATGCCGCGACCCGACGTCAACGAAGTAAGATCCGATGCGTACTTCAGCACTTCCGCCATTGGCACCAGGGCCTTGATGACCTGGTTGGTTCCCTTGGAATCCATACCCACAATTCGTCCGCGTCGTGAGTTAAGGTCCCCCATGACGTCGCCCATGCACTCCTCCGGTACGACCACCTCAAGGTTCATTATGGGCTCGAGCAGTACCGGGTTCGCCTGGAGCACACCTTTTTTGAATCCTTTGGACGCGGCAATCTTGAAGGCTTGTTCCGATGAATCCACATCATGATACTTGCCGTCGAACACCGTTACCTTAACGTCGACCACAGGGTACCCCGCCAAAGCACCGTTGGACATGGAATCGACGACGCCCTTTTCCACCGCGGGGATGTACTGGCGGGGGATAACTCCTCCAACAATTTTATCCACAAATTCAAAACCTTGGCCACGATCCAACGATTCGACTTCAAGCCATGCAACGGCGAACTGGCCGCGGCCCCCTGTTTGCTTCTTGAGCTTTCCTTCCACCTTGGCCTTGCCGCGGATGGTTTCTTTGTACGGGATCTTGGGGGTCTTAAGGTTTACGTCCACGCCGAACTTTCGTTTCAGCTTTTCGACGGTAACCTCGATATGCACCTGGCCCATTCCCGAGATGAGGAACTCGTTGGTTCGCGCGTCCCTGCTCACGCTGAGCGTGGGGTCTTCCTCGATGAGTTTGGAAAGGCTCTGGGTTATCTTGTCCTCGTCACCCTTGGCTTTCGGTTCGATTGCGAAAGAGATGACCGAGCCGGGAGTCGGCGGACGGGGTATGATTATCGGGGCTCTTTCGTCGCACAGAGTGTCTCCGGTTAAGGTTTCCTTAAGCTTCGCCACCGCCACGATGTCGCCGGCCGCGGCCGATTCTATGGATTTCTGATTTTTCCCTTGAATGGCCAATAATTGACCGAAACGCTCCTTAACGTCGCGGGTGGCGTTGAAGAAGTGGGAGTCCGGTGCCAGGGTACCGGATTGTATTCGGATCAAAGTCAGCCTACCGGCATACGGGTCGGCCAGGGTTTTGAAGACAACCCCGCAGAAAGGCTTGTCGGCCGAAGGCTCACGAGTCTGCTCCACGCCTCCGGGGGTCTTTCCGGTGAGCGCCGGCATTTCCGCCGGTGAGGGGCACGAGTCCGCAATGATGTCAAGGATGGGCGGAATGCCTATGTTCGTTAAGCCCGAACACATAAGGACCGGCATTAGGATGCGATTCAGGATTCCTTGGCGCAACGCTTCCGCAAGCTCGTCGGATCCGAGTTCCTCTCCCTCGAGGTACCGTTCCATTAGGGTGTCGTCCACCTCGGCCAGGTCCTCCACAAGCCGTTCCCTCATGGCCGCGGCGGCGGCGGCCAGGTCTTCGGGGATGGGGCCTCGGTTTACCTTCCTTCCATCGCCTTCAAAGGTTACCGCTTTCATGGAAAGAAGGTCCACAACCCCTTTGAAGCCCGCTTCCTTTCCGATCGGTATCTGAAGCACGACGCACTTAACGCCGAAGGCTTCCTTGGCATCATTGACGACCTTATTGAAATCGGCTCTCTCTCTATCCATCTTGGTTACGACAAGGAGCCTGGGGCGCTTCTTGGCTTCGATGGTTTCCCACACCTTCCCGGTGAGAGGCTTGATGGAATCCACGGCATCCACAGCCAGCACGGCCATGTCCGCGGCGCTGAGCGCGGTGGAGACTTCAGCCGCGAAATTCTGGTCCCCGGGCGTATCAATGATGTTTATTTTCTTCTTTTTCCATTCGACGGAGAAAAGCGAGGTGCTTATGGTTATCTGCCGCTTGACTTCCTCCGGCTCAAAATCGAAATAAGACGAGCCGTCAGTGACCTTGCCCAATCGGTCCACGGCCCCGGCATCAAAGAGCATGGCTTCACAAAAGGTCGTCTTCCCCGAACCAGCATGGGATACGACCGCCACATTACGCACATCTTCGGTCTTATACTGCTTCATAGGCACCCCTCGGTAATCCGAATCGTATGGGGTCGAACGACGCGGATTCGTAGCTCGTGAAACCGGCAGTAAAGCATAGGTGGGCGTTTTGAGTCAAGAAAGGAATCTATCCAAAACATAACCATTCACTAACGCGCCGCAGGCTTTCCATGGTGCGAATTTTCCTATGCGATCTCGGAAGGCCGGCCAGCCTGCCCCACAAGAGTGAATGGTTACATCCGCGCCGCATCTCGGCTTGCGTTCAAGGAGGCGGATGTTTAGAATGGAAAAGCCGTTGGGATAGAGGACACCAGCCATAAACCGACTCGCTGCGTAAGAACCGGTGATAGGAAATGCATGGCGCACCGCCGAAGTTTGGTAAACCGGTCAAGCTATTGC
The DNA here is from genome assembly GCA_043799015.1 of Pseudomonadota bacterium. Lineage (GTDB taxonomy): Bacteria > Desulfobacterota > Desulfomonilia > Desulfomonilales > Desulfomonilaceae > JAZDOF01. The sequence continues at coordinate 4,171 of JAZDOF010000002.1, forward strand.
TGCTGGAGCCTGAGCACGGCCATGCTCTGGCGTTCTGCGATGCCTTTGCAGGACTCGGTGATCGCGTTCAACTGACCGTAGCCGGCAGATTAGGCCATGCTCTGGAGCTTCTGAGCCACGGTCGTCCTGACATGGTTTTTGCCGCCCTTGAATTGCCTGACGGGAAAGGCACCGATCTCCTGGTTGGTTCTTCAGAGAGCCTCCCGTTTCCGGTAGTCATTATGGATGCCGATGGAAGCGTCGAGGACGCTGTTGAGGTCATGAAATCAGGAGCGATCGACTATGTGGTAAAATCGTCTAA
>JAZDOF010000047.1:0-2845 GCA_043799015.1 Pseudomonadota bacterium
GGACAGTATCATCCCAGGAGTGCAGAAGCCGCACTGAATGGCCCCTTTCTCCACAAAGGCCTCCTGAATGGGATGCAGCTTACCGTTCTCGGCAACTCCCTCTATGGTCAATATTTCTCGCCCATTGGCCTGTAAGGCAAGAACCAGGCAGGAATTCACCGCCTTACCGTCCATGAGCACCGTGCAGGCACCGCAATCACCCAGGCCGCAACCGTGCTTCGTGCCTGTGAGCCCCAAATCCTCCCGAAGGAACTGAAGAAGCGTTGTATTAGGCGCCACCGCCGCTTCCACCGGTTCACCATTTACGGTCAAGAAAATGATTTTCTTCATTGCAGTTTCTCCATTAGCTGGGTCTCCAGGATTTTGCCCGGTCATAAGCCTCTTTGAGACAACGCTTGGTAAGTACCTCAATCATCATGCACCGATACTCCATGGTGCCGCGATGATCGGTGATGGGGCTACACATCCCCACGCCCACCTCACCGGCGCGTTGAAACAGCTCATCCGACGGCATGGCGCCGATAACGACTTCTTCCGCCCCATACGCTCGCACCGGAGTCGGGGCTACGGCACCAAGCGCTATGCGGCAATCCGTCACCGGCCCGTCCGGTGATTGAAGCGTTATCATGGCCGCCACGTTGACCATGGATATCTCAAGGGCTTTGCGGGATCCCAACTTGATGTACGATCCTCCGGTCCATGGCGCGGGGGTTTCGATGTTGAAGGATACCATCAGCTCGTTGGGCTCTATGATGGTGTCCCCGGGACCTCGGAAGATGTCGCCCACGTACACGTCGCGCTCGCCGGCCTTGCTTTTGAGCTTCGCCGTCGCGTTCAGGACCATGAGCGCAGGTGGGAAATCAGCGGCTGGTCTTGCGTTGACGATGTTTCCGCCGATGGTGGCCCGATTGCGTATCACCGGCGCTCCGAGCCGGCCCGCGGCCAGGGCCAACGGCGTGAATCGGTCCCCTATCAGTTCGTGACGGGACAAAGCCGCCGCAGTAACGGCCGAACCCACGGTGACGGCGTGGCCGTTGCGAGGCACTACCTCGTCCAGTCCCGGAACGCGACCGATCGATATCACGTGGGTCGGCTTGTTCAGCTTCATCTTCATGCGCACGAGCAAGTCCGTGCCGCCGGCCAGGACTTTTGCGTTGCCGCCCAACTCGTGAAGCAACTGCAACGCGTCTTCCATTGTGGTGGGCTCGTGGTACTCAAACCTCGGAAGGAGCATTTTGTCGTCCTCCTGTCATATGGGTTACACGGTACAACTTTAACTATCCTGAATGAGAGCGGCCCTGGGGTAGGTCGCGTAAAAACCGGACGAATCTCAGCCGATCTCACTGTAAAGACTGCGTATGTTCCCTAAGATCCGGAACCGTGATTGCGGAGTCATCGGGCTCGCCCCTTTTTCATCCCGGAACGGGTCGATCGAGAAGCCGTTACGGTTCGGCCCGATTGTTAAGTTACCTTGTCTATCTAAAGCCTTAACAGGGCGGAGACGGTGCCCCGAGACCGGGCCGCCGAGATGCTCCGGCCGGAGACGTGACGCCGAATGTCCGTAATGCCTTCGGTCACATGGTATTTCCTGGTTTTACATCGCCGCCGAAGCTGTTGTCCGGCGCGATTTCCAAACGGTCCGGGTCCGCGAGAGGTGATAATTTTCACGGAACCGCCGGCGGCACTCTCACCGCGTAGTTCCGTATCTGGAATTACTGTTCGTTAGAGTTACCGGTCGCGGTGTAAGGTGTCAAGTAAATTTAGTAGGGCACACAAAGAAAGGAATTGACAGCAGCGCCGAGTAAGGTTAGAAATTATCTGAGTTCTCTATATTGAACAATCGGACTGGGCGATCAACGGAAGGCATCACATGAACAACAACCTTCAAAACTCCAATCCTGCATATGCCGCGCCCGTTGTTCTCAAGACGCTCAAAGTCCTCGCCAAAATCATAAACGCCCCGCAGAATCCGGGGATGAGCGAGATAGCCACGGACTTGCGTCTTCCCAAATCGACCACCCACGGAATACTCGCCGCTCTTGAGCAATCCGGCTGGGTGCTGAGGGACCCGGTGACCCGTAAGTACACCTGCGGGCACGTTCTTAAGGACCTTGCCAACATCGCGTCGATACGCCTGCCTTTGGTGGAAATCGCCCGGCCCTTCCTGGAGCGCCTGGTTCAACAAACGGACGAAGACGTATTCCTGGGGATGTTCACTCCGTATCACATCCTGATACTGGATCAGGTGGAGTCCACAAAGGCTCTCAAGGTTTCCACGAGGCCGGGAACGCGATTGTGCGTATTCACGGGCGCGGCCGGCCGGGTACTTCTGGCCCATCAGAAAGCGCAGTTGGTCGAAGAGTTGGTTCGAGGCACGCAGTTGCCGGCGTTCACGCCCAAGACGATCACCGACCCGGACTCCTATTTGGCGGACCTGGAAAATGTACGCAGGGACGGCTATGCAATGGACCTCGGAGAGTACGTGTCCGATGTCCGGGGAGTGGCCGTGCCGGTATTCCTAAGATCAAGGACGGATACGCGCGTTGTCGCCGGCATATGGGTGCTGGGCCTTGCATCCACGTTCGACCATGAACGGCTCATAAAGGCCGCCGAATTCGCGCTTCAGGCCGCGGAGGGGCTGTCAAAGGGCCTGAGCGGCCGGGGTAAGTGATAAAGGTAACCGTTCAGCGCGTTTGATGGCTGTACCCCTTCGTTTTTCACGCGGAGCCGCAGAGGACGCGGAGTATGAGTATCTTTTTGTCGTTTTCTCTGCGCCTCTGCGGCTCCGCGTGAGAGCTATTTGATCGATGGGCATCATTGAATCGGAGCTGTCTTGTGGGTCTAC
>JAZDOF010000053.1:0-3767 GCA_043799015.1 Pseudomonadota bacterium
AATGATGATTTTTGGTTTTTCGGCCCTATATGGGGTTATTATCTTCGTGTAATTCTTGGTTGCAGCAAGTCCAAACCTGGGGCGGGAGGATGGGCCGGAGCAATAAGACGACGGCCGTTTAGAACGGATAGGGGGCAAGACCTCAAAGCCTTTCTTCCATGGGTCATCGTAGCGCGGCCCGGCCGAAGGCAGCCGCCCCCCGATGATGGGATTCCAGCCTCCCCCGATAAATCGACGAAGTTTTGATCGACCCTTCCGAAGTTGCGAACGCACGACATTCGGTATTCCTTGAAGCCCCGTTGGCCGGATCCCTATTCGGAGCCTCCACATGACCATAAGAACCTACCTTACCCTGTCGTATATGGGAATTGTCCTTCTGGTTACTTTAGGAACTCTCACCCTTGCCGAATGGCTCGTGCGGACGCTCGCGGAGAAAAATGTCCTTTCCGCGGAGGATGCCGTCAGGTCGGTTACTGAGGCAAACCTCAAGTTGTCGGAGGATCTCCTAACGATGTATGGGATGAAGATCGTAGAAATGAAGGCATATGAGGTTGCCGACAGGTTGTCTCACCGCTTGGGCGGACTTCCCTCTTACGACTACGAACGGCTTCGCCGGGATGAACGATTGCGACGGTTGGCAACGCAAGATATTCCTGCGTACAAGCGAGGCAAGGCCGGATACGTGGATGTCTATGATCGAACCGGTCTGTCGGTGTGGCACCCGAACAGGAGCGTTGAAGGCAGGAACTTCGCCGATTGGAAGAATGAGTTCCCGGAGATGTGGAAATACGTTGAGCGCTCATTCACAGAGGAGAAGGTAGCCGGATATTATGACTTTTTCGACGAAGACTCCCGGCGAAGAAAGAAGTACATGGTTCTCGTGCATTCTCCCGGCACGCCCTTCATTGTTGTCGCGACGGTAAACATAGGTGAGTTCTTCGAGCCCGTTCACGACGAAATTATCGGTCGGAGCGATCAGGCCGTGATGATGGCTAGACAATCCGTGGAAGAATCCGGCAGAACCACCCAGGGCAAACTGAGACTCCTAAGTATGTTGGGGATCCTCCTTCTCCTCGGCATCGGAGCGGTCCTCGCACTCTGGTTTGCCGGTTCGGTGTCACGCCCGATCATGCGTTTGCGTGACGCGGTGGCCGACATGGGAGAAGGCAACTGGAACGTCGCGGTACCGGAACAAGGCGCGGTCGAGGTAAGGCATCTAGGCCGATCTTTTAACGAGCTTGGCAAGCAACTAGCTGATTATATTGAGAAACGTGACTTCATCAGAGACACTTTCGGCCGCTACCTCACGCGAGAGGTAGCGACGCGGCTGCTGGAATCTCGGGATGCCCTTGAACTTGGTGGAAAAGCCTGCGAAATCACGATGATTATGTCGGACATCAGAGGCTTCACCGCGCTGATAGCAGATATGCCGCCGCACCAAGTCATAGTTTTCCTGAACCGATACCTTGGAAAAATGGTAGAGGTCATTCAAAACCATCGAGGTGTCGTGGACGAAATAATGGGCGACGGTATCTTCGCATTCTTTGGAGCCCCCGAACCGCTGGACGATCACCCGTCACGGGCTGTGGCAGGCGCCCTGAAAATGCAGAGCGTCATGGACGAAATCAACCTCGTGAATCAAGCGGACGGGTTCCGCCCAATTGAAATGGGCATAGCGGTTCACACCGGTACCGTGGTCGTAGGAAATATAGGTTCCGAAAAACGCACGAAATACGGTGTGGTGGGCTGCGACGTCAACCTGACGGCTCGAATGGAATCATACGCCGTGGGAGGACAGGTGCTGACGAGTCAGTCGACTTACGAAAGAATATCCGGGCTGCTGGAAGTGGCCGACGTCTTGGAGATTCACATGAAAGGAGTCGATAAGGCCTTGGTATTGTATGACGTGGTGGGAATTGGAGAACCGTACGATATCCACCTGCAGGTTGAAGAAGAAGAAATGATTCCTGTTCGCAACAACTTAGAGGTGTGCCTCTATAAACTGGACCGAAAGGCCGTTGCCGAGATGCCCGCCATGGCATCGATCACCCATTTTTCCTCGAAACACGTTACCGTTTTGTCTGCCGGCCCTCTGAGCCGATGGGACGACGTTAAGATCCAAATTCCGGAGGACAATTACGCCCATCGAGTCGAGCCCAGCTACGCCAAGGTTATCTCCGTGAAAGACGTGGCGGGGCGCTTCGAGTGTCTCATGCGATTCACATCCATTCCTCCGGGAGCACTTGAAGCCCTCCAAAAGGCGGCGTCGGCCTAATGCTTCGGTTTCTTTCACAAGACCACGCAATCAACCCACCAAGAAGGTTGAGCCGGCCGGCGGCGTCCGAACAGATCTACCCCGCCGAGTCATTCGGACAACACTTGATGTCGCTCGTCCAAACGGGTATTCTTTGCCCCTGACGCGGTATCCACCGCCTCCGACGAGGTATGTACGATGGCCAAGGTGAGGAGCACCCAGCAACCCGAGAATGAGGGTACGCCCTACTGGTGGTGGTTGGCGGTCCTCTTTTGCGCCGCCATTTTTCTTTTGGTATGTGAGCCCATATATAGGGCCTTCAAGCGTTGGCGCAAAAAACGGGCGAGACGCGAACGCCCCTGAAGACCTCATTAACTAGGCCTTTTCTAAAGATACGAGGCACCACTTGATAGTACATCGCATGGCTTCAGCCATAGAGAGCCCCTCGGCGGAAAGCCCCGATTATGTTCGATTGTCCCTGGCCGCGGCCATGACATTGGGCTTCGTCCCCGGCTGGTTTCACCGAAACGCCAAGTTGGGTTGCGCCAACCTCCTGCTGACTTACGACGACGGTTGCCGAGCCAACTGTGCCTTTTGCGGGCTAGCCGGCGGGAGAGAGGATGCACGTGCGAAGAGGAAATTCATTCGTGTCGCTTGGAAGAAATACGGGACCGACGACGTGATCCAAGCCTTGAAGTCGGCTCCGCCCCACGTCGGTCGCGTATGCATCTCAATGATAACCCATCCCCGGTGCCGCGAAGACGTTCTTAAGGTATGCCGAAAAGTCGCCGCTGAAACGACCTTGCCGGTCTCCCTGTTGATATCGCCTTCCATTATGGGGAGGGATGATCTTAAAGCCATGCGGGATGCGGGTGCCGAGCGCGTGGGCGTGGCCATCGACGGTGCGACCCAGGACATCTTTGATCGTTACAGAGGGCGCCCGGTGAAGGGGCCCCACCGTTGGGACCGGTATTGGGCGGTTTACGAGAAGAGCCTCGAAGTTTTCGGACACGGCATGGCGGGGGTTCACCTAATATGCGGCCTGGGGGAGACCGAGCGCCAATTTGTCGAAACAATGTCCCGGGCACGCGAGTTGGGCGGATTCACGCACCTGTTCTCGTTTTTTCCTGAAGCCGGTTCCGCCATGGCCGAATGCACGCCTCCCCCAATCGGAACGTATCGCCGAATCCAGCTCGCCAGGTGGTTAATCGACAACGATAAGATCGGGATCAAGGATATGTCCTTCGACGGCTCGGATCGAATAGTCGATTTCGGCGTTGAAAAGGCCGAACTGGAAAGCGTGATCAACTCCGGTGACCCCTTTCAGACTTCGGGGTGTCCGGGTCCGGACGGCAAGGTGGCCTGCAACAGGCCGTACGGCAACGAAAAGCCGGGTGACGGCATACGAAATTTTCCGTTTCCTCCCACGGTCGAGGACTTGGTTCGAGTCAAGGAAGAGCTTGGGCGGTATTGATATATCCGTTGCCGGAATCAATGTCCGCTTTAAAGCTCG
>JAZDOF010000079.1:0-15662 GCA_043799015.1 Pseudomonadota bacterium
CGCCTCCCTCTCTCGTAGGTATGAATCGGGATCTATACCGCGTTCAGCGAAAGCCTCCATCCACCGGTCCAGGTTAAAGCACTCTTCCCACCCGTCGAATCGAGCTCCTTTCCTGTAGGCCGATTCGATGACGTCCGCCAAGGCCTGGTCGCCCCGCGCCAGGATTCCTTCCAGGTAAGTGGTGCGGGCGTCGTGGAATTTAACGCGTACGCGTCCTCCCCTGAAGAACCGGCCAATGAGCCTTTGACGCCGTCGGGTTTCCTCCATGGATAGCTGTTCGGCCCATTGAAATGGGGTGTGGGGCTTGGGTACGAACGTGGATACCGACGCGGTGAGCTTACCGCCGCGGGTCCATTTTGACGCCTTGGCGATCAGACGCGCAATGCCGTCGACGTCTTCGTCCTGCTCGGTCGGAAGGCCTATCATGAAGTAGAGCTTCACTCCCTGCCAACCCTGGCGGAACGCTGTTTTCACCGATCGTTCCAAGTCCTCTTCAGTGTTGCCCTTGTTGATGACGCGCCGCAGTCGATCGGTTCCCGCTTCAGGGGCTAAGGTAAAACCTGTTTTTCGCACGCTCCTAATCGCCTCGGCCACTTCTTCATCCAACGTCTCGGTGCGAAGCGAGGGGAGGGAGAGGGCGACCATGTCTCGGCCGAATTCCGCCGCGGCGCGACGTACCAGGCTCTTAATCCCTGAGTAATCACCCGTGGAAAGGGAGAGAAGGGATACTTCCTCCCAGCCGGTGTTCTTGAGGCTCTCCCTGATGCCGGATAGAATGCATTGTATCGAACGTTCCCGGACCGGCCTGTAAAGTATTCCGGCCTGACAAAAGCGGCACCCCCTGGTGCATCCCCGAGCCACCTCGAAGCCCACTCGATCATGAACCGTTTCGCAAAAGGGTACAATCGGCGCGGTGGGGTAAGGCGCCTTATCGAGGTCGACGCATACCCTCCGTGTGACCCGCCGGCCGGTCTCATGGAGTTGAGGCACATATACGCCGGGCACGTCATGCAGAGCGCGCAGCCGGGCATCGCGGGAATCGTCCCGACCTTTCAAATCAACCAGTAGATCGGCGATCTCCAGGATCACCTCCTCGCCGTCCCCGATTACGAAGGCGTCGATAAAGGGGGAGAGAGGAAGCGGGTTGGCCGCGATGGGGCCGCCGGCAATGATTAAAGGATCGGAAGCCGTCCGTTCCTTCGATCTGAGGGGGATACGTCCCAAATCCAGCATCATGAGCACTGTTGCGGCGCACAACTCGTACTGTAAAGAAAAGCCCACAAGATCGAAATCCCGTAGCGGGCTCCCCGATTCCAGGGTGCATAGGGTAAGGTTGCGGCTTCGCATCAACCGTTCCATGTCGGTCCACGGCGCGAACACTCTTTCCGCGGCGAGTTCGGGTCTATTGTTGACGATGGAGTATAGGACCTTGAGGCCAAGGTGCGACATGCCCACTTCATATGCATCCGGAAAGGCCAGGGCCACGCGGAGCTTGACTTGAGAGGGGTCCTTGCGGATCATGTTTATTTCGGCCCCGATGTAACGGGTCGGTTTTTGTGCCCCGACGAGGATGTCCTCCAGGACGCCCGATTGGTTCACGCGGCATATTTCGGTATTTTCGTTTGAGGACAATTCTAAGGTCATAACCAAATAACGACTCCTTCAATCGCTTGCCGGCCAAGCGATCAATCATAGCACATCAATCATGAGACAGAGACGCGCCATAGCACTTACTTTTTCCGCGGTCGTAACCCTCACGCTTTTTGCCACAGCCATGACCTGGCTGATCTTCGGTGAAATCCCAACAAAAACGGACCGATTGGTTGTTGCGTCGGTGGCCCTGGGCCCGGTGGCGATGATTTGCACCATGCTGGGCTACGCCGTTTGGTGGCTTGTGCTCTTCCTCCTCTGTCTCTTTTCAAACACGCACGGGACCGAAGACGGTCCATGATTCCACGACCGCCGCGCCGGTTCATTTGAGGAAGACTCTCGATTAATCGTTTCCGTTGGAGGTCTTATACATGGAAGAGTTGGAAAAGAGCCGGCTGTACCGGATGATGCATCCGGCCGGCGTGGCGTTTTGGGGAGCATCGAGCAACCCCACCTCGATGGGGAGCGTTCAGTTGAATCAGCTCCTCGCAATGAAATTCAACGGCCCGGTTTTTCCCATTCATCCCAAAGAGGAGGAAATAATGGGACTCCGGGCGTACAAGAGCATCGCGGACGTACCCGGACCGGTTGACTTAGCCGTATTCGTCGTTCCTACGCGCGTGGTTCCCGAAATACTCGAGGACTGCGGCAAGGCCGGAGTCAAGGGAGCGATAATTGTTACCGCAGGCTTCGGAGAAAAGGGAGAGGAAGGCATTGCGCTCCAACGGAAACTGGTGGAAATCGCAACTCGGTACGGGATACGTTTCCTAGGCCCCAATTGTATCGGTGTCGTCAACGCTTATGCGCGCCTAAATACCACTTTCTTTCCCTATGAATCTCCACCGGGCTTTATCGGCATGGTCTCTCAAAGCGGGAGCTTCGTTACCCAGATGTTCGTGCACCTGGAAAAGTTCGGTCTGGGGTTCAGCCAGGCATTCAGCGTGGGCAACGAGGCGATGACGGACATGACCGATTGCCTCGAATACCTGGGGCGATGCCCTCATACCAAGGTGGTGGGACTCTATGTCGAGACCATAAGGCGCGGTCGAGAGTTTGCGCGGGTGGCACGCGAAGTCTCCAAGAAGAAGCCCATAGTAGCCTATTATGTCGGGGGCTCCTCCGCGGGGAAACAGGCCGCCCTGTCACACACGGGGGCCTTGGCCGGTCCCGACGCGGTGTATGACGGGGTCTTTCGACAGTGCGGAATTGTTCGGGCACGCACGATAGAGGAGATGTTCGACATGTGCGCCGTCCTGGGAAGTCAACCTGTTCCCAACGGAGATCGGGTAGCTATTCTGACCCATTCCGGAGGGCCCGGCGCGGCCGCGGCCGATGCCGCCGAGCGAGGCGGACTGACTCTGGCCGCATTGTCGGAACAGACGTTGGGAAAGCTCCGAGAAGTGGTGCCTCATACGGCCACCCTGGGCAACCCGGTTGATCTCACTTTCTACAGAAACCCCGATGATTACACGACCACCCTGCCCAGGGCGATCCTGGATGATCCCGGTGTGGACAGCCTGTTTATGTACTTCTTGCTTCCCGTTAAGCGCGTGATGGAGACCATTCGGGCGATGGTCAAGGATCCTGAACAAGTGGCAACGATGGCGGAACAGTTCATCAACCGTCAGGCCGAATTAGTGACGGGCCTGGGCAAGGACTCGGGAAAGCCGATCGTGGGGGCTACTTTCTTCACACGAGCGGAGCCGTTTGTTCGCAAACTTCAGGACATGGGAGTGTTTGTGCTCCCAAGTCCTGAACGTGCAGTGACGGCCTTGGCCGCGCTTACCCGCTATGCCGCCATGAAAGCACGTATCGAATCGGAGGACGGGCGATCCAGCGAAGCGGGGTAGGGTAGGCGGTACGGTGGGTAACCATTCACTAATGAGCGGAAAAATCTCCTCTCAACGTGGGGCAGGCTTTCCAGCCTGCCCCACAAGACTGAATGGTTACTCCTGAAGATTATTGACCTTTGATTTCTTTGTGCCTTTGTGTCTTCGTGGCCAATTCTTGTTCCATCGTGGTTAACGATTACCAAAACGTTGACATCCGGCGGCTTTGTGTTAAACAGCTTGAAATTACTTTGGAGGAGGAACGCATGGGTCTTGTCGTACAGTTCCTTCATGGCGCTCTAGTATGCATGCTGATCGGTCTCTTCGGCTTTCCCCCCGCGTTCGCCCAAACCACAACCGATGGAAAGACCGAAGTGAAGACGGACACGAAAACGGACACGAAGACCGAGACAAAAACAGAAACGAAAACCGACACAAAGCCCCGCACCGGTGACCGACAGGGTGTCCAACCCCCTCCGGCGGAGCCGGGCAAAGATGCCCTTGAAAAGATGCTGTGGGACAGGAAGAAGCTCGAACTCGACCTTGAAAACGCCAAGCTTAGGCAACGCATGGACAACCTGCAACAAGAGCGCCGTAACCAAAATCGTGAACGGTGGAATCAGAACATGGAGCTGAGAAAGCTGCGACTCGAACAGAGGAAGCAGCAGTTCGAGCGCCAAAAGCAGGGACTCGAAGAAAAGCAGCGACAGATAGAGGTTCAGAAAGCCGACCTTGTCCGCAACATGCTTCAGGTGGAGAACCAAATACTGGAGCTGGAAAAACTCAAACGCGATCAGATGAATCAGTAGCTCCCCGAAAGCGGACGAGGAGAACAGCTCAACGCGGTGCTCAGCCGTTTCAGGCCCGGTCCTGTACCCACGTAGCCTTCAGAATTCCGAAACGGCTTTCACCGCCTTTGAGGAGCAAACGGCAACCCGCCAAGAAGATTGCCGGTTACAATCAGTGCGCGATGGGGGCAAAGATGTTATCCGGCTTGTATGGATGAGTTCCCTCGATGACTTCCACGCCGGCTTTGGCTCTAATCTTGTTGAGAAGGGTCTCCTTATAAGGACAATGGTCGGTAATGCAAGGCCCAAGATGGATCTTGGTCGCGATCTCGCCCATGGGAGCATTCCATAGCTTGACCTGGGCCAAGCGCGTGACGATCGTAGCCCCGGGGCAATCTCCACAGTTGAGAAGACCTATTAGTTCCGCTTCGCCGACATCGTAACGAGAGAACTCACCATCTCGACGATTGAACCCCACCATGCAGCGGGAACACCCGATACAAACATCATCCATGGCTTTCTTACAGCCGACGACAAGTATCTTTTCCATTTGAAGACCCCCGTAATTTGATTTCAGCCCACCGAGAAGTCAGGCCCCTTCCTCGGGCGGGAGGACTGCGAACCTTCGGTCCGATTTGGTTTCAGAAGACCTTGACACCCTATTTTGAAGCCATCCTATCTTAGAAGCGTCACGGCTGTCGAAGGCCGGGACAAACGGCTTGATGTCCAGCAAAGGGGTCCCGTCGAGTATGTCGACATCTTCAATGGTCAGCGTCGCGCCCGACACACCGGTAAGTCGCACGATGGACAGGCCGATTGAATTTGGACGCGCCGGGCTCCTGGTGGCGAATACCCCTCTCGGCGCGTCATCCAGGAAAGGCCTCACTTCGAGGGAGTATTTCTTGGAAAGATGAAAGTGATAAATCAAAATGACGTGAGAAAACCCTTCCAAGTCCTTCAGGCCGCGCGCAAGTTCGGGATCGAAATCGATGGTCCCCGCGATTCCGATTGCGGCGTTGGGTTGAATCGGCATTCCCTCAACATCGGTAAACGGAGAACGTATCACACCGATGGGCTTGTATTTTATTTCCTGCATTGGTTGTCGTCCGGCACTTTCCTCGAACTTCGGTCCCGGCTCCCTTTCCCTGTGTTCGCGATCGCGGCAGGCTGGAAAGCCTGCCCCACAAGAGTGAATGGTTACGCCGGTGACGGGGTTCCTAGAATTCAAAGACCGCGCCCGCCGCGGCATCATGAAATCGAGGACCGAAATGAGCCTTCAGCCGGTCCCTCGGTCCCGGCCCGGTGCAGTGGCACGGTGCCAAAAAGCTCACCCCGAAGCGTTCGAACGCCTCTATGGCGGCCTCGGTTTCCCACTCGTCGGACATCCCGAGATGCGTGCCGCCGATTATCCCGAATATTCGTTCAGTTCCGAGTTTGGTGCACACATGCTCCAAGACGTTCCTCACACCCGAGTGCGCGCATCCCAAGAGCAATATATAGCCTGAAGGTGTGGAGATTACGGCGGAGCAATCATCCGGCAACGGATCAGGGACCGTGAAACCGCCTTCCCTGGTAACCAGCCATGTGTCCGCCTTGGTCTCGAAGACCCTCGGCACAAACCCGGTGAACCAGAAGCCGGGCAGAATTTCCACGAATCCGTCGACAAAATCGAAGACCGCCCCAGTCCGTTCCAGTAACTCCTTCGAGAAAGGGCACCCTATCTTGCGGGCCTCAATGTCGGCGCTACCCATCTTGAGATGCCGGGAAAAGATCCCGGGATGACCTACCACGCGAACGCGGCCGTTGAGCACCGCCGTTTGCAGGAGCCCTCCCGTGTGATCATAGTGACCGTGACTCAATACCACGGCCGAAAGACGGGTCAGATCAATGCCCAGCCGGCACGCGTTGTTTTCCAAAGCGGGCCCTTGCCCGGTGTCGAAGAGTACCCGTACGGGGCCTTGTTCCAACAACGCGGCAAAGCCGTGTTCCGGCTCAAGGCCGAGCCCGGGCCGCACGTCGTTGTCCACGAGAATGGTAATACGTGCCGTGGTGACCGTTTTCTCGGTATTAGAGCGCATTGTGGTTCGGTTGATGGGGGTCTCGATTCATTGATGGACAGGCGGGAACCGCCTGACTGGTAGAGCGTTTCGGAATTACCTTTTCGTTGTTCCACAGTTGGTCGAGGGTCTCGTGGGGGTGACCGGCGGGGTCCTATTCCTGAATTCGGCAATAACGGGAATGCAAACCCATCTGTGGATCAATCCGCTAGTCGCCGGCCATGTCGGTCAAATCCCTCTCTCTCAGTAAAGAACGCATCCAGGGATGAATTCGGGGCACTATGTACGGTAACAGTCGAAGCGAATAATACGGGCGCATAATCGGTATGCCGAGATAATCCCCGTAAACGGCCAAGAAGAACAGACGTTCCATTCGGGCCGTCTCCTTCATGGTAACCAGCGCCGGCATGCGAATCGAGGCCCCATGGAGGAATTGTCCGAGCGCCTCGGCAATGCGGTTAAACTTCATTTGCCGGGCTCCGTTTCACGCAGGTCGTGAGGGACCGGTGTTGCGCGTGTCGATAGTCTCGTCTCGGAGGGAGATGTTCCATTTCGTGACAAAGGGTCTGAAAAGACGGGTCCCTCCCCCTTCGCTCACTAATTGCAACAGGCCGTCAGGGTCATCAACGATCATTCCTGAGAGCCTCGTCGTAGGCGTACCGTCAAAGGCTTCTTTGATCAGTGGAGTGGACGGCCCCAGTAAAACAACCTCACGGCAGTCCCGGGCCGCCTCCAGAAGCTCGTCAATGGAGCCGTCGATGATGGCGGTAGACGTTATAAACGCCACATTGAAGCCGGGTAGAGCTGAAACGGCCTCGGACGCACAGCGAAGATTCGACGACAAGCCGGTTTGTTTCTCAAAGATTTCAAGAACGGCAACGCGGTCCTGGAGTTGGGCCGCCAACGGGGCGAAGAACCCCACCATGGCCACCGAATCGGTCGGGAATATCTCGACTGCCTTTAGCACATCTCCCGTCATGCCGCGCCGGGGGACCCGGTTTATCAACGCGTTGGCCGTGGCCAAGCCTACGGAGGCTTCCACCAACCCGTCGAAATCGAGATAGCGAAGCACCTCAACGGCCTGCTTTCCTGAGATGGGTCTATTGCCGCCGAATGCAGTGCAGCCGCTCATACGGTCTCTTCCGAGAGTGTACGCCACACCGGCTCGGCCGTTATCAAGCCGGACGGCCGTGTACCCTAGTCCGATCCGAACGTCTTCGACAACTCGCCCGACGCACGCCGGTTCGAGGATATCGATAAGGCGCTTGCGCAGTCTCATGTATCATTTCGCCTTTGCCAGAGCGCTCCGAAGGGTGTTTACCGCAAGGTCCGCACAATGGGTGTGATCCACCGGAAGACCTCCAAGATACTCCATTAGGTCTTTGCCTGTTATCTTCATAGCCTCTTCGACCTTGATGCCCTTGGCCATGCAGGTTAGGGCACTGGAGCAAGCTATCGTGGGGCCGCATCCGTTGGTCATAAAGCTGATGCGAGAGACGATACCGTCTTCAATGCCGACGAAAATGGCTATGGTGTCACCACAGATGCCGGACATCATGTTGAAGCAATCGACCTTTTCCAGCTCACCGATGTTTCTAGGGTTAAGGAAATGTTCTATGACGGTGGGAGAGTAGGTCTTTCGAGCTTCTGCAAGCACCATTTCATCAATATCGTCAAAGACTTCTTGTTCACGATTCATATTCACGCGATCCATTCTCATATTTCTCAACGGCATATCGTAGAGTTGCGGCGGCACAACCTACCGGGGCCCTTGAATCATCCCCGTCAATGGCCGTTATTTCCGGGTGCATCCGGGTGATGAGGAGCGCAAGTCCGGGCCGCCGCTAAATCCGGCGCGTCCTTGCCTGCCGTCGCCCGTTACACGTTGCTCATCCGCCGGCATGAAATCGGGCACCATTGCGGAACACCTAGAACCATATACCATCTTCGTCGGTTCAATCTCCAAAGGGTGAGCAATCTCCATGCCAATTGATCCGTTATTGCCGCAAGCCCTTGTCAGAGTGCCATACGCGGTTCAACGCCGACCTCTCGCCCAGCAAGAGTAATGCACTATGCACCTCCAGCCCCGTGAACATAGTGCATTCTGCAATCATGTTTGTTCGGATCGGAGGTACAGTCGGCGGTTAGGAATAAATGATTCAAAGACGGGCTATTTGCAGCATCAACGGGGGTGTCGCGACACGGTTGAAGTCCTTTGTGGAAAAATGCGCCCCGGTAAACGGACCCAAGCCTGCAATGCCGACCTGGATCCGGTTGTCCCGTAATATGGATGGGTATCGAATTCGGTCATGATTACGGGGCGGGCTTAGGGCGGCTTTCGTATTACCTGCTTGGCACGGGTCTTGCTGCTTTTAGATGAACGCGAAGGTGGCGAGAAAAGATAGAAGCTTGCGTCGGTTGATCTGCCTCGATTGTGTCGAGGAAACGAGAGGAGGACCTGATGATCGGAACGGCCGGGAAAGGCGAAGGCTTCGGGGTCCCGGAGCAACTTGGAATCGTGCTGATTAGAATCCGCCAAGATGGCTGAGTTCATGAATAAGAACGTTTCCGGGATAACCGTCCAGGACGCTTGGGTCAAGCGGTTGCAGGAGGCCCCCAAAGGTGGGGCCAAGGACCTGTGCGTGGAAATGACCTCCGGGTTCCTGAAAGAAGTCGCTCCCATGAGTCAGGGCGTCCACTTCATGCCCCTTGGTTGGTCGGATACGGTCCCGCGCATCATTGAAGCCGGTCTCAACGGTAGATGTCGCTGAATTTGACAAGACGGGGTTGGGGCGCCCGGCGAGAAACTCTTTTAATAGAGTCCTTCCCCAGGCGGTCTCACCGTCTTGAAAACGCTTCGGTACGAGTGTTCGGCCGCGCGCTGTTCGGCAGCAAAGCGGTGGAGCGCCGTCGACGCTTGGTGTGTGTGCCGAGCTGGAAAGGAAGGCTTGATGGCTGAGTTCACCTCATATGAAAGGGAACGGGTTGAAGTGCTGGGAGAGGTGCTTGAGTCGTTTGTTCTCGGGTGCCCCGAGGACCTGCATGATTTCTGTCTTTCAGTTTTCGATGCCAATGGAATTAGTGGTATCGACCCTAACAAGTTCTACAAAGCGCAACAATTTCTTAACGCGATGAAGGACATCGGTCAGCGCACCGGGCGGAACATGCTGACCAGAATAGGGGAACGCATAGCCATGCGCGTGAAGCTCCCGACGGGCCTGGACGGTCTGGACGCGGTTTTCGACGGGTTGAACCGGGGCTATCATTCCAAGTATCGAGGCGGAGAGATCGGACATTGGAAATACGAGCCCCAAGGACTCGTCGGCGGGCTCAACCGCGGTATCATGGTTAGCACAAACCATTATTGTTGCGCTTTCGACCGGGGAGTCCTGGAAGGATTGGCCAAGCGGTTCAGGCCGGATGGAATAACCGACGTCGTGGTGCGTCACGACGACTCTCAGCCTTGTCGAAAGGATGGAAGCGATTCTTGCACCTATGTCATCTCTTGGATGTGACCGGATAAAGGCCGGCTAATGTGATGGTTCATCGTTCGGAAATGGAAGGCGCTTGGCGCCGTATCACTACAGGAGGCGTCTAATGGATAGAAGAGATTTTCTCAAGTCTATGGCCGTAACAGGCGTGGCCGCATCGGTGGCGGGGACCGTAGGCCCCTTGAAGGGGACCGCGGAGGCCGCGGGCAAGGCCGACATCGGCATGGTGCGCAGCGTTAAGGTCGATGTCCTGACGGAAACCAGTTGGTTCGACAACGACATCTTTAAGAAGAACCTCATGGAATATGGCGGCGCGATGACCAACCAGTACACCATTCCATGGGAATGGAACAATGCCGGGGGATACGCGGCCTTGATTACGGTAACCGAGCTGGACGGTAAGGAGAGGAAATTCCTCATGGACACCGGCTGGAATACCGAATGGATGGATTACATATTCACCGAGAAGAGCAACATTGCCTCCATGCTCAAGAGCGGTGAGATAGAATTCATGATGCTGTCCCACTGGCACCTCGATCACCTATGGGGCATTGAATCCACACTGAAGCACAAGCCCGACATCACGATTTACGCGCCTAAGACTCACTATCCTGAAGACATCGCTCTTCTAAAGGAAAAAGCTCATCACAAAGCCAAGACAAAGGACGGCAAGGAAGTCCTGATCTGCAAGAACGATTTCCCACACACGGGAAAGCTCGTAGAATGCGTTCCCGAAGGCGACAAGGGAGACGGCGTATATCGACTTATGCCCGGGGCTGCGATCAGAATGTTCGACGTGCCCATTCTTCTGCGTGTGCGCGGCGAAAACGTGCTCTATTTTAACGTCAAGGACAAGGGCGTGGTTACCGTTACCGGTTGTTGCCACCCGGGAATCTTGTCTCTCTTTTCCTGGGCACGGGGTAACATAGAGGGGTACAAACCCTATGGGTGCTACGGCGGCCTTCACATAACCCTTTTCGAGAATTGGGAACCGAAGTTCGACGACATCATCAAAGGCGTCAAATCATTCCAACTCAAGAAGGTTGCCTGCAACCATTGCACGGGATGGGTATGGGCCGAAAAGGCTGCCGAAGCCGGCGTTCCCGTGGTCAAAGGCACCAACAAATTCAAGGAGTACAAAAAGTTTTCCACGGTGGCCAAGGCCAGTAACGTGTTTCTGACCAACGGCGATTCCATAGTGTTCTGACGATTGTAGGGGGGCCGAACCGATATGGGGCACGCCCGGACCCTGACGGACCATCATCATTGGTCCCTCACGCATCCAAGGGAGAGTGCCCCCCGAACCTTACGCCGGGAGGAGTTCAGGCATGGATGCCGTATCCAACGATCAAAGAGGGTTCAATTACTTGGCTGGAGCCGTCGGCTTCGCTGTGGTTTTCATTATCACCACCGCATTGTGGTACGTTCTCATGCATCCCAACGGAACGATGAAGCTTTATACCCCCATGTACGGCTTCTCGCTGGTTGTGGTATTTTTGTCCTGTGTGGTACTTATGACACGAGTATGGGGAGTGTCTTTGTCGAGCGAGCACCGGTGTCGGTACTCATCCGCCCTCCTAAAGGGACTCGGACTCACCTTTGCCGCGTTCATTCTGACCTTGTTCGTATACTATGTCGTCTTTCGAGGTTTCATCGGCAATTACGGGGTTGCCTACTTTAGTCCCGACGCAATTGTCGCATCAGGCGGTACCGGAGCGGAACCGTACAACGCACGGGAGAATTCTTCCACCGCGATAATTTACTTTGCCGCGGCCTTTCTTTGGTGGGCGATAGCATGGAATACGGCCTTCGGACGATGGCCCTGGACCTCGTCCACCAAGGGTGTGATCGCTTGGTCGCGCCTTACCACCGTGCTGGTGCTCAGCATCGTCACCTTCGCCGTAATGTTCCATCCCCATGTGTGCTACCTGTTTTATCCGGCCCAGAACAAAGCGGGCGTGGAGGCTTGGTGGGGTGCATTTGCCGGAACGGGCAGCGCATACTTCGGTTTGGGATTGATCCTTTCCGCAACGGCGTGGATGGTTATTTCGGACATCCTTTGGGACCGTAGGCCCTGGCGCAGCCTTGCCAAGACCGGAGACAACGGATTCGCGTCGGGCGCGGCGGCCATTGTGGGCACTACCGTCCTAGGATGCATCACCTGCTTCGTACTGCTCAAGGTGATGACCATGTTCTGGATGGAGCCGTTCGAGGGCGGCCAATACACCGACGCCCCATACTTCCGGTACCTGCACGCGGGAGAAATAAGCGGCTTCGTTATTCTTGCGGCATTCATACAGTCCGTATACTTCAACGGTTTTCCCAACGTTGAGTCGGGTTGGTTGAAGGGCCTTTTCAGGACCCTTGTCTCATTCCTGGGCGGAGGACTAATCTATTGGTTTTACTATTCCCCCGCCGCGACCTACATTCTGGGCAAGGTTCCGGGAATAGCTCAACCGGACGACACGCCCCTCGTATGGACCCTGCTTTTCTTGAGCGTTATCATGGTTCATGCGGACTTCTTCGGAGGCATTCCCCTGTATCGCAAGGTCGAGGAGTAGGCCCCAATGACCGACGAAGGAAGACGTTTTTTCTTCAAGGACCTGTTGAGAAACGTAGCACAAAGTGCGATGGCGACGATTGAGGAAGACCACGAACTCCCGCCGGGGCCCGATGACTTCGACAAGTTTTTTGAGTCTTACGAATCGAGCTACGCCTTGACCCTCGGATACCCCGACGATATTCTAATGGAAACCGCTCGCATGGAAGGCATCGAGTGCGAGGGGCGGGAAAAACTGGACATAATCAAGGAGCTCTTCCAGAAGAAAGGGTGGTCCTGAAATCGACATTGCGGCTTTTTTCAGAAACAAGCTCGATGGGGTCCTTACTACCGCCTCATGGATCAAGGCGATACGTGACCAGGTGGGAATAATAGGTGTACGCCAAATATGGGACGAAGTTCCTGCCTGGCACTTCCGTGTCGCACAAGGTCCCGGCCCGTATGAATTACGGATCGAAGAAACCGGTCGCGCAGGCCCTGAAAACCTAGGCCCTTACAGGGGCCTTTTCTCGGTGAAGTGTTACCCTCATCCCACGGACCCGGTGTACTCGCGATTTTCGTTTTATGAACGATCCCTAGTCAAGAGCCGGCATTTTGACGAGGATAATACACCTCGATTCGAATCGAGGCTCTCCATACCCGCTCCGCTTTTCATGGTGGGCGCCGTGGAAATGGTCTGCGATCCGGAAGGCCGCTGGACGCTGTTGAGCCTGGAGGGCCTGGACACTGTACGAACCGTTTTTCTCGACGAGGCGGTATGTCATCACGATCTGCTAGATGTGCACCACACATACACCGCGGGGGCTGTGGCACGGGAGGTGCCCGGATGGTCCATCGGCCTCCGTCTGTTCGACAACCTCGTGTCCCTATTTTCCGGCTCGATGAGGCAGGGTCCTACCCGGGTCGTGCTGTCGCGTTCCAAGGGCTTTGAATATGCGGTTACCGCGGCGCAGGGGACGCAATGCGTCGATACCGCGTCGGCTGAGATGTTTTGCCTGAGCGTTTTGTTTACCGAGAAATCCGATCACGGGAAGGCCTGCGCCGCTAATCCGGAATGTGGGATCGATGCCGGTAACAGGGAGGTCCTGGTCGACTTCTCACCTTCATGCCGATGTCATACACATGTGCCGGCGGATCTTCCCCGGTCTCCACACATAAACCCTCTGTGGTGGAGCATGGCTCACGTGGATTTCAGATCGGATCTCACCTCAACGTGCGGTTGCTCCTAATGCTCTTCCGACGACCTGTGTTTGATGTCTGGAAACGGACGGGAATGTGAGGCATATTTCGCTAATTCCTTCTCCGATACCGGGGAGGGAACAAAGGAACAAAGGAAAGAATAACGGCATCGTCCGCTTTGCATACCCTTCAGGATGTGCTAAACCGGGCACACGGCTCGGAGAATCGGTCCTTCCATGGACCAATGCCTCCTTTTGGAGCTCTTGAGAAGAACCGCAGAAGTAGATGAGGACTGCCTGGGCGGGGACCCAAGAAATCACATGGGGTGCTTCGATGAATATAGGTCACCTAGTTCGTGAACGGAGGGAGGCTTTCAGAGCGGGTCTACCGGAAGCCGCTCAATGGTGTGGCGAAGCACCCGACTGGTTGGAAGACAGAGAATCCCGGGACGATCTCTCAGTAACCGACTTTGAACGAATCTGTCGTGGGCTGGCCATTTCCCCCACTGTCCTATTACACGGCGAAGGCAATACGCCTACGCGAAGCGTAGCACGCTTTCGTTCGGCATTAGAAGATCCGAGTGTCCTAAAATCTACCGATCTGCGCTTGTTGGCTACAGCTTCCGAGATCGGACTTGCACTGGCGGATGTGCTGACCGCACAAGGCAAGAATCCTTCATTCGACCGATATAGGAATTTTCGAGGATCTTCGCAACGTTTTCAACCTTGGGAGGATGGTTACGAACTGGGTGAAGCGGCTAGGAAGCTGCTGGTCCCCCGTAAAGGGCCTATCTCCAATCTTGAGATTATGTTGACCGGATTGGGCGTGCATATCGCTCGCACAAGATTCTCTTCCCCCGCCGTTGAAGCAGCGAGCGTTTGGGAGTCCGGCGCCGTACCTGTGATACTGTTGAACACCTCTGCGACACGGGTGGGGTATAGCATGTCACGTCGAGCCATACTCGCCCATGAAATGTGCCATTTGCTTCATGACGGCGGAGAAGCAAATGTTGCCACACGAGTCACATGTGCAATGGGGACAAATAATTGGCTGGAAACGATGGAACAACGTGCTCGGGGTTTTGCTCCGGCTTTCCTGGCACCTCGCAGGCAGGTTCTCGAATGGGCACATACGGCGAAGGCGCCTCGAAATCCGGCTGTCTTGGTATATGATCTCGCCGTATATTGGGGTTTGTCATTTGAGGGAGCCGTTTGGCATGCTAAGAACTGTGGATTGATCGGGCCTGAAATGGCCGACAATCTCGCTGCAAAGGATATTCAACCGGACATGCCGTTGGACAAGTTTGAAAAGGAGAAGATCAGTCCTTCATTATTGAGTGCTTATCCGGAACTACAGGAAAGCGTCGCACCGCTTATGGAAGGTTTGGCCGCAACATTGGTGCTGGAAGCTTTGGAGAACACGGCTATCTCATTCGGACGAGCCAAGGAACTGCTTGAGTGGAGGTAGGCGGCGTGAAATGGATACTCGATGATATGGTATTGGGTGACATGGCCTGCGTAGTACCTCCGAACGACCTCTCCACTTGGCCCGGCAACGAAATGGTCATCGCTGATGCTACCGCTCGGGCGGCCGCTCAGGACGGTTCGGGGCGCAGACAGGCCATGCTTGCCGCACGATCCGGGATTACCGGAACAGCAATCATTTCATCTTTTGTGGTGACTGTCGGCAGCAAGGCCGGTAACATTCTATATACCCACCTTCGCACCCGAACTCGGGGAACCGCAAACCTCGCGGAACATGAGAGCATAGCTTGGGCATTGGCCGATCCCAGCGAGGATGCAGTGCTTGTCTCCCGGGACAAACACGCAGTGACACTCGCTTTGGCCGAGCTTGGACGGGGGCACGTTTGTCACCCCTATGAACTCTTTGCCTATCTCCATTCGCAAGGCTATTTGGCGCAGCAGCAATTCGAGGATCTGAAGAATCGTACCGGCAAGAAAGACCCAAGCATTCCAATTCCCTGGCGACTTTCTCCACAACACCGGTGACGAAGTCATCACGCGAGCCGACCTTGCTGGAACTCGCGGCCCAAATCGAACTGGAGGCTTGACGGTCGGCCGGTAGGCCTGGAACTGAAGAAGAAATGG
>JAZDOF010000093.1:0-6980 GCA_043799015.1 Pseudomonadota bacterium
CGGGCACGGTCGTTCCAGCCACTTGCTTGTGGCTGTTTGGGAGGCGCTCCAAAGGGTTTGGGGCCCCCTCGATGTAATATCTCTCCAAACACTCTTGGATAACGGCATTGATATCCCGTTGCTTTTCATCCTTCTCGGCAAGATCGAGACACTCCGCGGTTTCAAGCGCCAGCGGGTCCCGTTCCATTATCCGACCGGAAAGCTCCGCCATGATCTCGGAGAGATTCATTTGGGATACGGACTCGCTCGTGAGCAAAGCGCGCAATTCGGGCCGTACCGTCTCCAGCTTTTTCACTGATTGAAGCACAACCCCAAGAGCGCGGCAGAAACGCCCGCACAAGGTTGGGATGGATTCAAGGCGGTGTGCGGTCAATGCCGCCTCCAAATCACCGGCCGCATCAAACAGTTCCTCGGCCGAAAGATTGCCGGCGACCCCTCTGATAGCGTGTACCAACAGTCGGGCCGAATCGTAGTCGCCTCTGTCCAGGGCCGCGTTCATCTCCTCCGCTGCGCCTTGGAAAGAGCGACCGAACTCTTTCAGACAACTCACCAAGAGCGGTTCGTTGCCCAAGAGCCGAGCCAACGCCGCATCCAATTCTATGCCCGGCAAGTCCTCAAGCACGCCTTCCACTCCTTCATCCTCAATTACCAACATGCCCCGACGAAAAAAATGCTCAGCGGTTGTGTCCTTGAGATTGCTCGGCCGGGGATCGAGGCCGATCGGTTCGGGATTTGCTCGCGGGGCATCGAAAAATGCCCGGTATGGAAACGGATCTCCATATAACATGCAGGATGCTTCCCGTCGATTCGACCGCGGTTTCTCCCTCGGAGCATCGCCTCGGTCCATGCGCGGGCACACCGGATAGCAATATTCGGCGTGTTGTTCAACCCCTCCGGCCCCTTTCGTCCGCTGACGGCCCTGAAAGCATGCCCCGGAGAGTCAGATGCGCGATTGGAGATACTTTCCCACTTCCTGGTCCATTTCCATAACGTGGTTGCGGACCCAATCCCCGAGCTTGTTGACAACGCTGACTACCAGGTCCGACGAGACATCCTCGCCTTTATAGCGCACCACGAACGATCCGACTTCTTGGACGAAGCCGTCATGCACCTTCTTGTGGAATTCGTATTTTGGGTACCCGTGCCGTACCATTAACTCCTCTTCAGCTTTGAAATGCTCCACGGTGTAATCGGCCAAGAAATTCAGGGCCCCTTGAATCTTGTCTTTGCCCTTTCCGTCCCACAACGCGTCGCCCACCTCATTGAACAGCCTGAAAAGCTCCTTGTGTTGTTCGTCTATGAGCGGGACCTTCACTGAATAGTCCGCATTCCAAGAAATCCAGTCGGCCATCGGAAGCCTCCATTGATCAGGTCGGGACCGTGGTATCGAATCGTTACACTTAGGAACGGTCAACCGTTCCCCCATGCCAAGAGGCGGTAATAAGTCAGCCTCCATGCCGTCCGATTCGGGGCGGACTCAAGCCCTTCGTCGGATTGTAACACACCGAATTGGAGCGGCAAAGAGGCCTTGGCCGTATCCTCACCGGCGGGTGCAAATGAGCATCTAGGGCGACGGAACCCCACCCGTCTTTTTGATTGCCTGCCGGGTCGCATCTCGTATATTGTGGGATAAGAAGGGGTAAATGCCGGCCTTCGATTCCTTAGATATAACACCAACTCAAGAAGGAGCCGAAAAATGAGTGACAGCACGCCAATGCATTGCCCGGGTTTTGAAGCACACAAGAGCCTACAGTCTCTTATGTGCAAGTGTGACAAGTGCGGCGCGGAAGTGGAGATATTTTCAGACGAATTCGACAAGCCCAGGAAGTGCCCGGGTTGCAAGGAATTCGTCGATTTCTCCAAGTGTCAAATCGCCGGCTGAGAGACGACCTTAGCCAATACCGTGGCGTGTCGGCCTACGGGGCCGGCATGCCCGCTTCTTACGCCCTTGCCGTACAGGGCCCCTCCCCCGGCAATCTCGCCTTGTCGAAAGCCCCCATCAACTCCGTGACCGAGAGCTGTTCCAACCGAGTATGAAAATACCCCCGGTTCGGGTCTAAAAAATGAGCCGTTCGGCCGTGGTCCCCGCGAAAACGGGAACCTAGGGTAGCTCAGCACCAAAGAGGGGTCCCCGCTTTCGCGGGGATGACGGTAACCAACTTGTTTCATAGGAGATTGCTTCGTCGCTGATCCCCTCGCAACGGCACACGTCCGTAACCATTCACTTACGGGCGGGAAATTCCAATCTTAACGTGGCGCAGGCTTTCCAGCCTGCGAATCTTCTTAGTGCGATCTCGGCAGGCTGGAAAGCCTGCCCCACAAGAGTGAATGGTTATCACACGTCCCGGCCTGGACGTTTTCAGGCAAGAGTCATCCGGTTACCGCTCAGCCGAACCGTTTTGCTGCGTCCGAAAGACAAAACCACAAAGATACCAGGGTACAAAGAGACGGGGACACGGTTAACGAAGCATGGCTCAAGCCCCAATCGGGGCCGCCGAACCGAAAGGTGCATGATGTGGTTTAGACTCTTTTCTCGAAGAAAACCCTATGCATAGTCATGTTTTATTAATATGTTAGAACAATTTCTTAAAGTATTTTATTGACTTTGAGAGGCGACTAGCGTAGTATCCAAACCCGTGAGAACGTTGTTCGGCGAAAGCCGAACCCTTTTGACCTCCGGTCCTGGATGGACACCCTCCCTCCCCCATAACCCCCCCACCCAGGGTTTGGAGGTCGTTTGAATCATAGGATCTGTATTCAGGTCCATTATTAAATCGGACAACGGCGACCGGCAGTAAACCTACGGTCGCCGTTGTCGCGTCCGGCCGTCGCCGCCCGCCCTCTTGCGCCAAGCCTCATTAACCGACGACGAGGCGATCCAATCCGAAAGGGAGGGTCATTCTTCGCTTCCCCAAATCCCCTTTAAGAAGCTGCCGACATGCCCTTCAACGTGATTAAGCCCGGCTCCGATAATCGAGATGATGGTGCGGGGTTCGCCTACTATCCACACGCGTACAGGTCTGTTGAGCCAATGATATGACCCTCTGTCGTCCTTCTTCAACGGACCGAGTCCGGCAACCCTAACCAGGGCTCTTTTGAAGCTGCAAGGATCGGGAATTCGTATACATCCTCCGGAAACCGGTCCTACGGTCTCACTACGGCCCGTTTGCGAACCCGATAAGACGCGCTGATCAAAGCCGTGGATCCCCAAGTCATTGTATCGTTCACAGCGTCCTGTTTCGTCGCATGCCAGTATCGGAGCGAGCAAGCCTCGGTATAAACCGGCGGTTGGAACCCCTCCCGATCCGAAATAGATGACGTCGGGATAGCAGTACACATGATTAATCAAGTAAGTGCCTTCGGGGGTAGGCGAGTTCGATTGGCCTATGCCTACGGCACATCGGTAAACGATTTCAGCGGATCCGTCGGCCCGCACTCCCTGAAGGGTGAGCCGAAAGGTGGGCAAGTCGATGACGAGCCGCGCCTCCCTGTAACGGCGTCTTAGACGTGAAGCTTCCTCGGACTGCGCCGAATCACGCCAATCTCGACAGGTCGGAGGGAGACAGGGGTCTATGCGTGTCGGTGTCCGAGCGCCCTTCTTGATGCATGATGTGATAGCGGTCCGCCATGTTTTCGACGAATACCCTTTCCGGGGGACCATGGACGCGGTATTCACCGCTTTCGTAGCCACCCTTGCCATGTTACCCGCTTTACGGGTCGCCACGCCTGCGGGCACTCGATCGGTGACTCCGGCCACAAATACGATAAGCACGGCCATGAACGCGAAAAGCCGCATGGAATCCCGTCAGGCCGATGAGGTAGCGAAGCGGATCAAGGCCGTGTATTGGGCTCCCGTCGGTTTCAGTATGCTCTGAAACAGAGCGGCCCGATCGGCAACGAAGGATGGGCCTTGGAGGTCTCGCAAATCCGTGATCAGATGCATGAGGCGCGAGCAACCTTCCGAGGACCTTACTCTTCCCAGAGTCAGATGGGGATTGTAGCGTCTGTTTTCTCTCGCCAGGCCCAGCGACGCGGTCACGTCTTCCACCTTTGCCGCAAGCGGCTCCAACGCTCCTTGGGGATCCTTTAAGCCGGCCCATATCACGCGAGGCCTTCGCTGATCCGGGAAGGTTCCAATCCCTTCCACTCGCAGCCTGAATGGGGGTTGCGCGGCGAAAATTGAACCGAGACCGTTTCCCAAATCGGTGACCAGTCGAGGGGTAATATTTCCCAGGAATTTTAGAGTCAGGTGTATGCCCTCGGGCCTGGTCCAGCTTACATCCCCACCCGAGGAGCTCAACCGATTGGAGATTTCCCTGAGAAACACTTTGACTTCTTCAGGGAGTTCTATGGCAATGAACGCCCGTATGTCCGCTCCATCGGCCCCTGAACCTACTTTGGCGGGTTTCTTCACCTTTGCCTCCCGTTATTCCTACAGCTTGACTCCCTGTCCATGACGTCGTGGTGATTTCTTGTATACCTCAACAGCCTTTGGAAGGAGCGCTTCCAGGTTCTCGACGCGGTCTTGGTCCGACGGGTGAGTGGAAAGCCACACCGGAATCGGCGGCTTCTTGATTTGAGACATACGTTTCCAGAGCACCACCGATTCCGCTGGATCGTATCCGGCCGCGGCCATGTATGTTTGGCCGATCTGGTCCGCTTCCCTTTCATGCTCGCGACTGTACGGCAAAACCACCCCGACCATGGCTCCCAGTCCCAGGGCGGCCAGGGCCATCTTGCCCTTTTGGTCCAGTTGCCCGTCTTCGGAGCTCCTCTTGAGGATTTCGCCCCCCAGAGTCAGGGCTCCCTTTAGGGTAACTTCCTGGCTGAGTCGCTCAGCCCCGTGCCGAGCAACGGCATGGGCCGTTTCGTGACCTATCACCGCGGCCAGGCCCGCTTCGTTTACGGCGTACGACGCCATACCGGTGAACACCACTATCTTGCCTCCAGGCAAACAAAAGGCGTTCGGGGTCGGGTCGTCCACAACTCGCACTTTCCACGAAAAGCCGGGCTTGTCCAGTGATTCGGCTGCCTTGCTTATCCTGTCAACCACTCTCTCAGCGATTTCTTTCAGTCGGTCATCCTTTGATTCCGGGGTCTTCTTGGATAAATCGGAGAAGGCTTGAGATGCCAGCGAGTTCAATTGCGAGTCGGATACTAGATTGAACTGACGTCTTCCGGTGTGAGGCACGGTCGCGCACGCGATCAGCAAGGCTGAGAGGACGAGCAAGAGGAGGAAGCGCACATAGCCGCGGGCCGGACTCCTGTCCTCTTCATGCGCCTTCACCTTTCGTTCAGGGCTCGGATTGGACGTGGACTGAACCAAGCAGGATTTGGAATACGGTATCAATCTACCCTGGAGCAGTTTGATACTTTTTTCCCTTACGAATTGATTTTGCATGGATTTGGTGCTAACGTCGTCATCAGAAGATTGGGAGCGACGTGAACTGTGGAGGTGGCTGTTGAAGTGCGACGCATGTAACTACGTAAGCTTTGAGTATAGCCTCACCTGCCCGAATTGCAACAAGGACGTGAAGGGAGTTCGCGCCAGACTCGGCATCACTCTGCTTCCGCCGGAAGTTGATCTCGACTCGTTCTTCACCGGCGGTTCGGGTACGTTTAAGACCAAGAAGAAATCCAACGAAAAGGCGGAATTGGACTTGGATCACGCCGGGGAGGACTTCGAGTTCACCATGGACGACTGATGCGTGGGCCGGAGCGTGGTCGGTACGCCTGATCGGCCCGCATTCCAGCCTGTGTTAATCCTCGTCCAGGGCAAGGGGCCATTGTCCCCTCTCCTGCAACACCTCTCGCAAGACTTTAAGTGCTTGATTCACGACGGGCATTCCGCCGTAAATACCGCACTGGAAAATAACTTCCGCCACATGCCGCGGATCGCAACCCACGTTGAGCGCCGCGTGGATGTGGAGCTTCAGTTCATCAAGCCTTTCCAGGACCGTGAGCGCCGCAACGGTTATGAATTGCCGCGTCGGATGGGGTATGCGTTCACGTGCATACATCTGCCCGGTAATGAACATGGACAAGTCTCGAGCCATCCCTTTGTCGAACGACCTCCAAAGTTCAAAGGGGCGCTCGCCTTTGAATCCGTCAAAGTAGAGTTTGGCCGTGGCGGCCGTCTTAGTTTTCAGGTCTTCACTCATTACAACCTCTTATGATAAGCTCCCGGTTATGATCGTTAAACAGGGGGGTCAGGGTACACATCGCCCCTGGTCCGGCTCCGCCATTTCCTTCCGACGGTCTTAAGGGAAGGCAACCGTCATGCCGTCGCGCGCGACGATGATCGGTCCGGGTATTTCCAAATCCTCAGCGACGGCATTCACCACGTCCTGCCATTCGTCATGGCAACGGGGCACGGGGTAAGGCTCTTGGGTCTTCGGATTCAAGAGCGGGGCTTCAGCCGCAAGCTTCTTCATGGCACCGTTTTCGGGGTCGCCGGGCACGGGCTCCCCATCGGAAATATGAACGAGGTAAGTGGCCGTTCTAGGCTTCCATCTCTTTATGTACTCGACGGCACGCTGGAAACTCATATGATAGGGCCGGTTGTTGCCGGGTTCGTTCAGCCAGTGGGATTGCATGACGAGCACATCAGGGTCGTGAACGAGGTTCGGTTCATCCTCCAACCTCATGAAATCGGATGTGTAGACCAGCTTGAACGCGCCCGCAGCAGTCTTGTCTTCGAAAACGTAACCCACCGATCCGGCCGCCGAGGGTCCATGAAAGGTCTTGAACGGGGTGACGGTCATGTCGTTTCCAAGGCTGAACGGAAGCCCGGGAACAGCCTCACGCTTTTCCACGAGGGATCCCACGAGATACCCGAATCTGAGCTGGACCGCTTCCCAAGTGCGTGCCGACGCATAGACCGGAATGGGCCGCCACGCGTCCGTAGGAATTGCTCGCCGAAATGCCAAGAGATCGTCCATCCCCAGATAGTGGTCCCCGTGCTCATGCGTTATGACCAC
>JAZDOF010000109.1:0-3467 GCA_043799015.1 Pseudomonadota bacterium
AGACAAGTCGCTATGGTGTCGGAAACCCGTCGTGAACGCGATGCCCGGGGTTTCACGGGAGGATACGTTCCCGCTGTTGTGCAAACGCGTCCCATATCGAAGAGAGGAGCGTGGGACTCGGGCACCAGGGCCGTTATTGTCATGTTCGGCTGCCTGAGATACCGTTGCACGGCCGACGATACCTCTTCCCCGGTCACTAGGCGGTTGAGGCGCAGGTACTTCTCCCCGTAGGTCCCATCGCCCATTTCAGCCTCAAGCGCGCCGATTATCTTGGCGTATCCTTCCACGGTTTCGCGAAGATACAAGTGATTGGACTCAATGTGGACCCTGGAAAGGTCCAGCTCGGCAACATTAGGGGGCGCCTCCGCCATACGTTCCAGCTCATCCAGTACCGCCCGTGTCGCGGCTTCGACGTTCTTCGCATCCAACGTGGCCCGTATGCCGAACAAGCCCGGATCTCGGGGAGTTATGCAATGCGCCGAGATGGAGTGAACCAGACGTTTCTCGTTCTTGAGTACTTGTATGAGACGGGAGCCCTCCCGAGCCCCCAGCAGGTCCGCAGCGAGGTCAAGGGCGTTTACGTCGTCGCTCCGCATGGGCGGCACGTGAAATGCCAAGGAAAGCCACGTTTCCCGCGCGTTACGATCCCTCACACAGGCCGAACGGATTTCCGTCTGTTGAGGCTCCACCGGCCTGTGGGGCCTGACGACCGCGCCGCCGCGAGGAATTTGCCCCACCATGCGGTCTATTTCCGGCAACAAACGGTCAAACTCCACATTCCCCACAAGCACGAGGAACATGTTTTCCGGGACGTACCATTTGCCTCGAAATGCGAGTATGCTATCTCGCGTGAACCCCTGTACGGTTTCCGGGTAACCGACTACGGGGAACCTGTACGGGCTCACCGTGTAGGCCGTCTCGCAGGTCAAGAGACCGGCCTTGACCGACGGCCGCTCGTGTCCCTCGAGGATCTCCTCCAATACGACTCTCTTTTCGCGTTCAAGGTCCCCAGGATCCAGCAACGGATTGAATACCGCGTCCGCCAGCACCTCCAGTCCGGCCGGCACCTTGTCGGAAGGGACGGTGAGATGGAAAAACGTGTGGTCCCATCTTGTGAACGCGTTAATCGCTCCCCCAAGTTTTTCCAGCTCCTGGAAAAGCTTATTTCCTCCGCGGTCGGTCGTCCCCTTGAAGGCCATGTGTTCGATGAGGTGGCTGATCCCCCGCTCCGCATCCGTTTCGTCCGCGCTGCCGACCATTGTCCAAAACTGAAGGGCCGCCGCATGACGGCCCGGATCTTCAATTCCCAATACCTTGAAGCCGTTGGATAGAGTGAATCGTTCAACGATCAACTTGTTGGGCTCCCTTCAGATGTACGCTCCTCCCGGCAACTCGCGTGAAGCGGGCGACTCCGGCTCCAATCCCTGATGTCGGGTCGCGCCTATTTCCCCGCGTCTTGTTCCACTATCTGAAAGGAGAGCTCCGAGACGCTCCAATCGTTGCGGTCGAGTTGCGTGACCTCCTGACCGATGTCTTTCATCATCTTTCCGGGTTCATTGGGCTGCCTGAACGGACCGGCGGAGGACAGCCCCCCTTTGGGCGCGGGCGAACCGTAATCAGGCACCAGGGGTTTTTCCGTGACAATGGCTTTGACGTACTGGGACCCTGCCGGTCCCGACACAGCTATGGCGAAATCGCCGTCGGCCGGCGGGATGAGATAGGTCTTACCCTTCTCGATCTTTCCCGACTTGGTCCACTCGTTGGGGTAAAGGACCGTAACTTTTCCGCTCGTGCCGATGCTCAGGATGCTCAGGTACCCGTCTCGTTCGCTGACTACCTTGAACTGAATGTCGTCTCCCACCTTGAACTTGGGCTTGGGCTCAGCCAAGGAGATATTTACCCTGAACGTCGTGCCCTCATTGAGAATTCGTCTTGCCTCTTCCACGATGTCCCGGGATTCGGCCGTCACATTCCCCGAAGCGGCGACCAGAAGCAAGACGGCGAATAAGCCGGGCAAACTGCTCGGCCTTAAGGATCCTGTCACGTTCCAGATCATTGGGACCTCCTATTGATCCGGTCCTCGGCACACCTATCGGTTTCGACCGCCGGCCGCGCCTCTGACCAAAGCCGCATCATGTCGGAAAGAGATGGAGTATGCCGCATCCGCTCCGGCGATCTCCAGGCGGCTTTTGAGATCCGCAAACAATGCTCCTCGGTCCGAGGCCGGCGGGGTGTTGTCCGCGGCCCAAGGGTCGTCACTTCGTCGCCCTTGGGAACTTCCGGAGGCCCTCGCACCGGCGCCGCCCGGCTTCTCCGACTGGATCCCGGCCCAGGGGTCTTCATCGGAGGCCGGTTCCGCCCCTTCGCCCGAACGTCGGCCGGAAGCGGCTTGTTGAGCTTGTGCCGGGGGCTTTGGTTCGTTTCGCTCCTTCTGAACGTTTTGTTCACCGCGCTTCTTGGCCGCTGTCAGGTCCTTGGTGATCGCTGTTTTCTTGGCAAACCCCATGAGCTTGATCCGCCGGTCGATCTCTTTCTTGATGCCTGCCGCCTCGGGGTTTTCTCCACTTTGATCGCTCAGCCGTACAAGTTTTCCGTAAAGATCTTCCAACTTCTCATTTCGCGCCCTACAGGCCACAAAATGGATGGTTTCCGTTCCCGGGCTCTTATCGAGAACAAACCATCTGGTCATTGGGTCCTCACCCTTTCGCGCCGGCAGCCAATAGGTCCGTCCGGACTTGGCAACGGCTTCCCCGTCCGTGAGCTCTTTGTTGGGAAACAGGAGTCCCACGTTTCCCGAGGAATCCCACCAGAAGATATAGACGTAGCAATCGGAATCCGGCTGAAAGGTCACGCCGACGTGCTGCCCCGATTTCAGCTCGGCATCTTGGGTCAGGGGTCGCACTTTTCTATCTTCACCCAGGTATTGGAACTGGACCTTAACGTTCAGCGACTCGTCAAAGGTCGGCGTGACGAACACCGGGGTCTCGTCTTCAAAGCCGTTGACGCTGAAGATCTGCGGGTGCTGTTTCGCCTCGGTGGCCTCCGTTGTATTGTCATAAACGTACTTGTATAGGTCCTTAACGGCAATCGTCCCGCCCTTGGCCTGTTTGTCCAGCGCCTCTCCCCGGAGTCCCTTCAGGAGAAAATGGGTAAACACGCTATTGGCGTACTTGGGGTCTTCCCAGGACTTTTCATCGGCCTTGCTGGACGCAAGGGCCACCTTACCCTTTATGCCCTGAAACACGCTGAAGAACCTGTCCGCGGCCTTTGCCCCCACTATGCCCTCGTTGATGCCGCCTGAATGACACGCGTCGGTTATCATGACGACGCGTTCCGAATCGATACCTTTGAACAGGTTGGTATCATTCATTAACAGCGCGGTTCCGTAGAGGTTTTTGATCTGAGCGTCGTAGGTAACGAAGTAGTACTCGCCGGAATTGGCAGGGTCCGTGGCCCCATGCCCGGAA
>JAZDOF010000110.1:0-3365 GCA_043799015.1 Pseudomonadota bacterium
CTCCGGGCATCCGCCCGTGCTCAATCCGGTGGCGCCGCAATAGGAGGAGAAGGCCAAGACGGCCAGGAAAGCCGCCGGTAAACAACGTGCCACGGATGTCACGTCCCGTCCTTTCCGATGGTTTTCTTGAAAAAACCGTAGAAATCGCTGGTGTACGTCTTTTTAACGTACATTCTGAGAGTATGGTCCTTCAGTAATGGAGACAGCTTTTCCTTCCGGACTATACGACCGCTTCCGTCCGTATAGTACAGGTTCGCGAGAACGTTGTGAGGGTTTGCGTCGCCGTGTATCGCCCTGACGCAACCCGCCAAAACAAGCGCCTTGGCCAGGTCTTTGGTGCTTATATGATGCCCCATCGCAAAAACCAAGTTCCCGTCTCTGCGAATGCCGAACGCGCTACGGGTCGCAATGAACCAGTCCTCGCCGTAATTCATCCTGGGGTCCGGGTTCCAAAAACCGTACCCCGGAGCGTTCGAAGGCCCTGATTGCTGGTCCTCGGGAAGGAGAAAACCCAATCCTATCTCGGATTCACTCCTCTGTCCCTGCTTGATGATGGACTCGACCACCTTGCCGTCCTTCACGATGAGGTGTCTAAGTTGCCTGGCATCATGAACCAAAGACAAGGGGATACCGCCGTTCCACTCGATCACGTCCACCGAATCGTCCACGTAAGTAACCAACGTAGCCATTCCCGGGACTAGGTCGCGTATCAGCCGACCTCGATACACCGCACCCGCTCCATAAGAATGTTTCTGCTTCCAGAGCGCGTTGGTTACGGCCAGCAGTTCGGGTTCTTTGTCGGCCTCTATCATGGACGCGTTTTCGGGTGCTTCGGGTTCGGTGGACCCTATGTACAGCCTCATGGATACCTGCTTCATGTCGATGAAGAGCAGGTGAGCGATGGCGTTGGGGTGTTGAACTCCCGGTCTGTAAAAGGTCTTGAACATCACCGGCCACCCGTTGCTGCCCACGGGTAAGTCCTCAGCGACCCACACGCCTTCGCCCGGAAGGCCTGGGTTGACGTATAAAGGGGGGATGTTCTTCAGGACCAGCCTGCGAAACGGCTCCCTGCACGCTGTCCGCGGTACCTCGACGGAAGGCATGACCAGGGTGGAAGGCTTGAGGGATGAGCTATGGCTCGGCGTAGATATGGAATCCGTCCACAGGGGCCGCGGCTTTTCCTTGGGGGTGATGTCCGAATCGGGGACGCTTTCGGGGTGGTCGGATTTTGCCGATGCACTATCATTGCTTGAGGGCTGCATTGAGTCTGAAAGTGCAGATTCCCCGCCGGATGGGACTGCGGGGTTGGGCTCAAAAAAACGACTGTGCCAAAGCACGATGGCCCACGCGGGAGGGGAGTCCTCGAACAAGTCCGCAAATACCGTTTGGGGGGCCATCCCGAACAGAGCAACCGCCGACAGGACGTGGAGGAGCCATGGCGTTCGTCGACCGCCGGCCCCGCATGAAAAGCGGCGAAGGAATGACGATCCGACCAATGATCGGCACAGGCCTACTATTTCGTTGACGATTGACAATGCGTGCCGCATCGGCTAAGCGTACCCGACTCATAAAGAAATTGGTCGAACGGGCTTCCTTTGAGGATACCCTACAAGAAGCGCTTCATCTATTAGCAACTCTCTCAAGGAGCGTCAAGGCCGCCGCGGGCCGGCCGACCCGGCATTCAGTAAGGAGGAACATATGAGTCTAACCGGGCGGAAGCTTGCCCCCGCCTACAGGGTTGGGGGAATTGGGTCTCCGACCGATCCGGAGTTCCCTGATTCGCTGTTTCGGTGTCTTTCGGCAATCCTCCTATTGGGGTTCCTCCAGCTCATAGTCGCTTCTACAGGGTTTGCAGCTTCGGCCGTCGAGGCGGGTGAAGCGGACTTTGATCGCGCACTGGAGGCCGAAAAGAAGGGCGATACGGATGCGGCCCTTGCCTTTTACGACAAGGCGGCTCTTTCCGCGCCGAAAAATGCGGCCATATTCAATAATCGAGGAGTGGTACTTACCGAAAGAGGCCTGTACGACCGAGCCGTGGAGGATTTCGACAAGGCGTTGAGCTTGGCGCCGGACAATCCCGGTACGTACAACAATCGTGGAATGGCGTATCAAGGAAAGGGCGAGCATAACCAGGCACTCATGGACTACACAAGGGCGATAGACATGGATCCCGATTTTGTCCCCGCACTGCTCAACCGTGCAGGTCGGCTGGCGGCCATGGGAAGACTGGAGGAGGCGGACTCGGACCTCAAACGGATTATCAAGATTGATCCCGCCCAAAGCGCGGCTTATCGCATCCTGGGCCGAATCCGATTGGCGGGCAAAGCGGCGGACGAAGCCCTGAGAGCGTTTGATAAAGCCCTCAAGCAGAATCCAAAAGACCCGATCGCCCTCCAGGGTAAAGGAGACGCCGCAGCGGAAATGGGCAAGCACAAAGTCGCCGCGGAATCGTATCGGGCGGTTCTGAAGGATCAACCCGAAAATGCCGCTGCATTAATTAACCTTTGCGCCGTCCTCGTCGGGGCCGGAGAAGCGGACCAAGCCGTCGAGTACTGCGAGCGAGCGGCGAAATCGGCCCCGGACCGAGCGGAGACTTTTTTCAACCTCGGGAACGCCTATGCTGAGACCAAGGCTTTGAAGAATGCCGTGGCGGCCTACGACAAGGCCCTCGTTTTGAAATCGGACTATAGGGGTTGCCTGTTCAACCGTGGGTTTGTTCATTATCAAATGGGTGATGGCGACGCTGCGCTGAGGGATTTCGAGCGGGTCCTGGAACTGGACCCGGACGACGCGTACGCCTTGAACGGTAGAGGAATAATTCTCTGGGAGCGCAAAGACGCGGACGGGGCCACGAGGGATTTTCAAAGGGCCGTGGACATGGCTCTTCGTAACGTCGCTGCCGCAAAGAATCTGGGATTGGCTCAGCTTGCCGCGGGCAGCGCCGACAAGGCCGTGCGCACCCTTGAGGAGGCTCAAAAGTGGGCTCCGAAGGACCCGGCGGCGGCAGCGGGACTCGCTGAGGCGCTTGCCGCACAGGCGAATTGGAAAAAGGCCGTGTCTGCCTACGGTAGGGCCTTGAAGTCGGCGGAGGGATCCCCCTTGGAGTGGCGAATTCTGGCCAAGCGTGGACTGGCCTGGGAAAAATCGGGGAACCTGAGAAACGCCAAGAAGGACTATGAGAAGGCCGCCGGGATGGCGGACGACCCGGCCGCGCGAGAGGAACTCAAGGCCAAGGCCGGCGACATAAAAGGTCCGAGGTAGGGTTCCGGAGGCGGACATCGTGATCTATTTTGCCGATCTACACGTACAGTCCCGATATTCAAGGGCCACATCCAAGGACCTCGGGCTTCCGGGATTTGCTCACC